>CAZHPG010000010.1:0-9536 GCA_964534055.1 uncultured Muribaculaceae bacterium
AAACGGAACATATACATTTGTTTTTGACATCGTTGCCTCAATCCCGCGTTGGTATGTTGTTCAATCCCCGGGTGCGATTCCACTGACGCCAGCAGAGTGTTTGGATACGGCAAATAGATGTTTGCTAAGTTATGGCGATACCGATTTAACCACTGCTGGAATCCAAGGCCCAGGCTATATCTGGGAGGTTGTGGACAGATAATCCAAATCGCCCGCGAATATTTAAAAAAACACTGGCGTTGCCAGTGTTTTTTTATTATCTTTGAATGCATAAAAAGGAGAAAATACATGAATACTGATGTTGCAAATACAATCATGCCCGCTGCGGCTGCACCAAAAAACGATATATGGGGATTGGTTATTTACTGCGTCATAATTTTCGCGATAATTTATTTCTTTATGATTATGCCAAACAAGCGTCGTATAAAGGAATACCAAAAAATGCTGGATGGATTAAAGGTTGGTAATCGCGTTCTGGCCGCCGGAATTTATGGAATCATAAAGAAAATTGGCGAAAAAACAATCGAGATTGAAATCGCAAAAGGCGTTATTATCGAAGTTTCTAAAAACGCAATCGCCAACGTGGAATAATAAAAAATCAAGGTCTTTGGAATGTTCAAAAAAATCGCAATAATACTTGTTGCTGTGTTCGGAGTGTTGCTGGCTGTGCCCACTATTTTTCCGGCCACAACAAAACACTTTCCGTCTTGGATTCATCCGATTTCTTTGGGATTGGATTTAAAGGGTGGCGCGCAACTTTTATTAGAGGTTGATACCCAGACTATGTTGCGTGAAAAGTCGATTCAACTTTATGATGGTGCGCGCGCAGCGTTAATCAATCGTGACAAAGGCGTTATCAGATTTTCAGATTTGCGTAATGTCGATGGCAAAGTTTCGCTGAACGTGCGCGAGTCTGATGATGTGTCCAAGGCCCGCGGTCGTCTGCGCAGCGAGTTGGGCGATGGTGTGGATATAGACGTCAAGGGCAACCAGATTGTTCTTTCATATTCTGAAAAGCAGCGCGAACAAATGGTTGATGATGCGCTGGCGCGCAGTATTGAAATTGTTCGTCGTCGTATTGATGCGCTGGGAACAAAAGAACCATCTATTCAATCCCAGGGCGGAAAATATATATTGGTTCAATTGCCGGGCGTGGATAATCCAGAGCGCATAAAAGAGATGATTGGACAGACCGCCAAGATGACATTTCATTTGGTAAATGAAAATGTTTCCGCCGACGCTGTCGCCAAAGGGCGCGCTCCGTCTGGAACCGAATTTTTGCCGCTGATTGATTCCCCCGGTCAACTGGTTCCTGTTTATTCGCGGATAGAGGTTTCCGGCGAATCACTGACTGATTCCCAGGCGGACTTTGACCAAAATAATATGCCAGTTGTAACGACCGTTTTTGATACGACCGGTGCACGCCGATTTGCGCGTCTGACGACCGAGCATGTCGGGGAACGTTTCGCAATCGTTTTAGATGGCAAGGTTTTATCCGCGCCGAATATACGCGAACCAATACCGGGCGGACGCGGTCAGATTTCCGGCGGGTTTTCATTGCAAGGCGCCAAAGATTTGGCGGTATTATTACGCAGCGGTGCGCTGCCGGCGCCACTGCGCGTGATCGAGGAACGCTCGGTCGGGGCAGGTTTGGGAACAGATACTATTGCTGCCGGGAAAATGGGAAGTATAATTGGCGCAGCACTTATTATGATTTTCATGTTGTTGATTTATCGTGGATTTGGGATAAATGCAAACATTGTTTTAATGGTAAATGTGGCGATGATTATTGGTATATCTGCATTGCTGGGCGCAACGCTGACATTGCCTGGAATTGCCGGTATAACATTGACAATGGGTATGGCGGTTGATGCCAATATTTTGCCGTTTGAACGAATACGTGACGAAATGCGCGCGGGCGCGTCGTCATTACGTGCAGTTGATGCGGGTTTTGATCGCGCATTAAAAACAGTTATTGATGCGAATTTGACCACTCTTATTTGCGCATTGGTTTTGTTCCAATTCGGCGCGGGACCAATACGTGGTTTTGCAGTAACTTTGTCGATTGGTATTATTACGACTTTGTTTACCTGTATCCCGTTGTCAAAAATGCTGATAGATTTCCATATGAATGGAAAAAATAAAAAAATTGGCTTTGTAAAATAAAGGAATTAGTTATGCAATTGCATTTTATGAAATATCGTAGATTATCGTATTGGATTTCAGGAATATTGGTATTGCTGTCGATTTTATCGCTGGCTTTTCGTGGTTTGAATTACGGTATTGATTTCGCAGGTGGAATTTCTATGGAGGTTTCATCAAAATCACCAGAATATACAATTGATAAAATGCGCAGCGATTTGGCAGCATTTAAACCAGAGTTGCAATCGGTATCAGGTGGCAATGTTTTGGTTCGCATAGGTTTGCAAAAAGGCGCAAATGAAGATGTTCAAAACAAAGCAGTTGCAGATATAAAAAATATTTTTGGTGATCGTGTTACATATACTCAGGTTCAAATTGTTGGCCCAAAAATTGGTGGGGAACTTATTAAAGGCGGTGTTTTAGCAGTTTTATTTTCGTTCTTGCTGATGAGTCTTTATGTTTGGATCAGATATAAAGGCGGATATGCAATTGGATCTTTGATTTCATTGGTATTGGACTTTGTTTTGATGTTCGGATTTTTCAGCATTATTGGAATGGAATTTAATCAAACATCAATCGCGGTTATTTTAATGGGTATTGGATATTCAATAAATGATAAGGTTGTGAATTATGATCGAATAGAAGAGAACGCAAAACGTTATCATAAAATGCCCCAAGAAGAATTGATAGATTTATCCATCAATGAAATGATGTACAGAACAATTCTTACCAGTTTTACGACCTTGTTGGGTATGATTGCGTTGTATTTATTTGCAGGCTCTGTTTTGCGGGACTTTTCGCTGGCAATGATTTTTGCTATAGTTATGGGAACCGCTACATCAGTTTACGTTTCTAATGTTGTTCTGTATCACTTTAATTTAAGAAAGGATAGTTAAAGGACAAACCAAGGAGATACAAATGAAAAAATTACTTTTGGTTTTTGCTTTTTGCTGTTTGCCCTTTGTTTCGTATGCGTCAGATTTATTTGACGAAAAAACACCAGTTGTTGATAATATCCAAGTAAAGAAATCATCAGATTTTTTTGCAGAGGTTTTTCAAAAATTATCAGACGCAAATTTCGCCGGCAAAGACATTCGGGTTGCGATAGAATCACTGGAAACATTATCACCAAATGTTAAAATTGCATTGACCGACAATCGCGCAATTATCGTTCGCGATGATGATATTATCGGAAATTGGCCGCGTCCAGTTGATGGCGATTGGCAGGGCTTTGGTGAAGTCACAACCGCATTATTATTGAAAATTCGTGAATCTGATGAAGGGCTGGCAAAACAACCCCAAGCCGTTATTTATTCAATGGCCGTCGCGGCAATAACCCATGGTTTGGACGCGGGCGGACGCTATGCTGCAACATTTGCCGATGACGGTAAGGTTCTGACCAGTGCTGGTTTAGATGGCAAGCGCGACAGCCAAGGAAACTGGCGCGTCACTGGTGTCGTCAAAGGCTCCCAGGCCGATATCGCGGGAATAAATGACAGCGATTTGGTTGTAAAAATCAATGGCGCGGATGTAAATAAACTTTCCGATTCTCAGCTGGCCGCGGCATTTGCTGGATTTAATTCTGGCACGTTGAAATTAAAAGTTGCAACCCCAACCGGCACAAAGAATATAGTTTTGCGTCGAGCCAGTGTAGTCTTGACTGATGCGGATATAGTTTTTCGCGGCAAAAATGAACAGAACAAAGATGTCAGTATTTTGGAAATTATAATTTACAATATTTCCGAAAACTCGGTCGCCATAGTCAATCAGGCGCTGGCAAAATATTCGGACGCAAATGGAATAATTTTGGATATGCGCAATGCACGCGGCGGGGACGAACGCGCAGCCGCCAAACTGGCCGGACTTTTCCTGGGCGAGGTGCCAATCATGCGAATAAATGATGGCAGTGGCGAAGAGGTAGAAGTCATTCCCGGCGGCGGCGCTGTAACAAATGCGCCAGTGGTAGTTCTGGTATCCAATCAAACCCAGGGTTCGGCCGAGGCGGTTGCGTTAGCATTCAATGATAATGCGCGTGGCGCGTTGGTTGGTATGCCGACAGCCGGCAAAGCGCGTCTTACCACCAAAATAGATTTGACCAGCGGTGGAACAATCGAATTGGGCAATCGCCGCATAAAAAGTGCCCGCGGCATGGAAATAGACGAACGCGGTGTTTTCCCTTTGGTTTGTCTTTCCAATATTCGTAATGGTGTTCAACAGGATGCTTTCTTGGCCAATGTCGTAAATGGTGATTTCAAGGGTAAAGATTTTAATTCAGATCCGTCTGTTGGTGCAGATGCCATTCGCCGTGGATGCCCATCCATAAAATCCGGCGAGGATGAAGATATTGTAGCGGCAGCCATATCAATGAAAATTTTGACAGACAATCCAATTTATCGAAAACTGATGGAAAATGTTTCTGAATAAAGACAACACGTTTCGTTGGAAATGGTTTTATTTTGCCGCGGCGATCGTGTTGGCATTGTGCGCTGTTGGTGTGCTTTGGCTGGATGCGCCGATTTTCTTTTTCTTGCATCGTTTTAATGGTGATGCACCACAAGTTATGGATTTTGTCTTTGCCTTTAAATCATGGATAATTGCGATTGGTGGGGCATTGGTTTTGATGCTGGCAATTAAAATGATTGGGAACAGGGCGTATAGTATAGGTAAAATAAAAAAGTTATTTAAAACCCCAATTATATTTAATTTAAGTCTTGTTCTGGGCGCGGTTGTTATGGCGGGTGCGATTGGCGGTGCGATGAAATTTGTCATTGGACGTATGCGACCGGCATTTTTGGAAACATTGGGTCAGACTGGATTTTATCCATTTACAAATGAATGGGCGTTTAATTCCATGCCTTCGGGACATGCCACAGCATCATTCGCTGGACTGGTTATGATTGGCTTGCTGAATCCAAAGTGGAAATGGCTGACCTGGACGCTGGCCATTGTTATTGGTGTTTCAAGAATCGCCGTTGGCGATCATTTCCCAAGTGATGTTTTGCTGGGCGCTTTTATCGGGATGGTAAGCGCAGATATTGTCCGCAGCCGGCTGCGCTGATGGCAATAGGCTTGCTACTGATGGCCGTTTATGATATAATTCCGATTATTAATCAAGGATTAAATATGAAACAGCTTTATTTCATTTTTGCTGCAACCGCTGGGGTTGTTTTTGCCACAGGCGCTGCCGATGCCGGGACGAATTATTACAATGTATACAGACAACATGGGCTTTATCAGGGCTATACCGGATGCAGATATTTGGGTGGATGTAATTCTGCGCCAGTTACCATTACAAAGCAAGAAGTTGCAAGCCAATCGACCCGCGCGCCAAATCAACTGACACTGGCAGATCCGTTTTTTCAACCAGCCGCTGGCCACGTTGGCAGTTTGACTGATATAGGCTATGCGCAAAACACGTATGATTTCGAAGTTGTCACTGGAACCGACCATTGGGGTGGGGTTGCAGGGGACTGGGAGGCAAGTGAAATTTTTGCCAAGGAAGATTTAAGCATCGGGCTTACAGACGATTTTGCTTTGATGGGTATGCTGAAATATGCAAAAACTGATTATGAAATGAATTGGGAACCATATACCTATAACGCCGTTGCTTATCCTGCGTCAACCGACAGTATGACAGACAACGGAATTGCGATATGGGGTTTGGGTGCGCAATGGAAGCTTTATGAAGATTCTCAGTGGGTTACAAATTTAGGCGGATTTTATCAAACGTCAGATGCGGCAGATAACTTGATGCTGGCGGGTAAGGTTGGTTATAAAGCAACACCGTCTACAACTGTTTATGGATTGGCGAATTTGGCATGGATTACGTGGGAAGGTTCGTCATACGGCAACGGGATAATCAGTGATGCGGGGCAGGTTGCATACACTGTGTTCGAGCGTGATGCCGACAAAAGTTTTTACATAGAAGGTGGGGCCGGAGTTTTCACAAAACTATCAGACCAATGGTCGCTGAATCTAGAGGCAACTTTGGGTGATTATTCTTGGCACAGGCAACTTGTTTCCAAGGCCGCGATTTATTGGCAGCCCAATGATAGTTTTGCGCTGGGAATTTATGGCAAGACATCGCTTTGGGATTCTGCGGATTCTGCAGATGATGTTTATATGTATTCTTGGTGCACGGGAACTGGGACTGATTGTTATACAGATGCCATAGCCAATTCTTCGGTTACTTGGGATCCGCTGCAACCATACTGTATGGGTAAAACCGAATTAAGCAATTATAAAGAAATGCAAGTCGGATTACAGGGGATAATTTATTTTTAATTATAAAATGAAAAAGAGCAAATAATGATTTTATTACACTCGACAGCATTAAAAAAACACGCGGCCATCGCAGTTGCTTTCTGTGGTTTATTATTCGCAGTTTGTCCAGCGTATGCAGGGGAATTTGATACTGAAGATCCATTATATTTTGAACAAGCGCGCGATTTGACTATGCGCAGTGATATGTATTACGGCGGCGAAATTGCTGGTGCTGGATTTCGTGGTTCATATGGAATAAATGATTTGTTTGTGTTGGGCATGTCCGCAGCGTATCAGCAGGATTTTGATAGCGAACGCGATAACACTGGGTTTACAGGTCTTGCGCTGGACGCAATGTATCGTCTTTCCAGCGATGCGGTAATGGCTGATATTTTTGGTGGGGTAAAATTTTCAGGCAGCGCAGATCCGGCCATAGACAAAACTGTTTATTCGGGTGGTGTTCGCCTGGGTCGTCAATGGGAAAAAACCACATTATCGGTCGCATTAAAAACCAGTTGGATTTTTGATGAATTGGGTGGCATGGCATGGATAGATTTTATGCCGAACGCATATTTCAGAATAAGTGAAGATTGGCGCTTTGGATTGGGACTTGATTTGCGCAAGGCTACAAATCCTTTATATGATGCAACTATTGGTGGCATAAAAGTGGTGCGTCAGTATGGTCGCACTCAGTATGTCGCATCTGGTGATTATGATATCGAGCAATCTGATTTCAAGTTAGGTGCCCATATCAATATAGCGTTTTAATTTATTTAGGAATTTTATTTTTTCGTAACGATTCCCAGTAATCCAGCCGCTTTTTAATTTCGCGTTCAAATCCGCGTTCGATTGGACGATAAAATGTTTGTCGCTTCATTTTTTCGGGAAAGCAATTTTGCCCACTGAATCCAGTTTCTGTATCTGGTTCATAAATATATCCCGCGCCATAACCCATATTCTTCATCATTTTTGTCGGTGCATTCAAAATATTTTTTGGTGGCATTAAACTGCCATTTTGTTGGGCAGCGCGCCATGCCTCGGTTTGTGCGTTATAATTTGCAACGCTTTTTGGTGCAGTGGCCAAATAAATTACCAGTTGGGTCAATGCTAAATCACCCTCGGGACTGCCCATTCTTTCATAAATTTGCCATGCGGTCAGCGCGATTTGCATTGCGTTTGGGTCCGCCAATCCAATATCTTCCATTGCAAATCTGGTCAGGCGGCGAAATAAATATTTTGGATCTTGACCGCCCAGCATCATTCGCGCCGTCCAATACAATGCAGCATCTGTGTCGGATGCGCGCAAAGATTTATGAACCGCGCTGATTAAATTATAATGTTCTTCGCCGGCTTTGTCTGATAGGGGTGCGCGCTTTTGTATCGCGGCGTCCAATTCATCGGGGGATAATGGCTTTGCAAATTTTGTGTTTGATAAGTATTCAATGGTATTTAATAAAAATCGCGCATCGCCATCAGCCATTTGGCACAGATGAATTTTTGCGTCCATGGTCAGTGGTAATTTCCCCAAATTTTTTTCACCGCGTTCCAAAAGTTCCATTAAATCTTCCGTAGAAAGCGGCGACAAAACACCAATATGACAACGCGAAAGTAATGCGTTGTTCAATTCAAAACTGGGGTTTTCGGTTGTTGCGCCAATAAAAACACATGTGCCATCTTCCAAGTAAGGCAGCAAAGTATCCTGTTGTGTTTTATTAAACCGATGAATTTCATCAATAAATAGCAATGTTCCGCGACCAATTTCACGATTCATTTTGGCGGCTTCCATTGCTTTTTTAATATCTGCCGTGCCGCTGAAAACAGCGCTCATTGGCATAAATTCCATATTCGTTGAATTCGCCAAAGCCCGCGCAATAGTTGTTTTTCCAGATCCCGGTGGTCCCCATAAAATCAAGTTTGACAGTCGCCCAGAATTTATCATTTGGCGTACCAGTCCAGTATCCCCCAGTAATTGTTTTTGCCCGATAATTTCATCAATGGTTTGTGGACGCATGCGATCGGCCAATGGCGATTTTTGGGCAGAGTCAAATTTAAGATGATTTTCTTTTATTGACATTTTTTAATCACATTTATGGTAAAATGATAGCAAATTAAAACGGCAAATCAAGATGGCGATAAAAAAAACAATTAGTATCACAGAAAAACTTAAAAACGCGGTAAAGAAAATATTGCGGTATAAAGCCGACACACCCAAAAAGAAAATTATTAAAGCAACCGCTTTGCCGATTGTCAGCACAATGTGGTTGGCATCTTGGGCGGCCATTGATAATATGGTTTTGCGAAAATTGACAGAAAAGTTTTCCAATATAAAAACCGAAAAAAGCAGAATGTCTTTTTTGGCAAAACATCCAAAATTGTATGCGCCTGTTTTATATTATGGAATCGGAATTTTAATGATTTATTCTGGCTCCAAACTGGCGCAAGATTCAGCCACTAGAATAACCAAAGATGCACAATCCCACAAAAAACAAGAACAAGTAGAAAATGAGTATGATTTAAGAATCAAATCAACAGAAACGTATGAGGAATTTTTGGATCAGTACCGTTCAATAACGCCTTATCTGATTGGTTATCTTGTAAATCCCGAAGGCTTTGAAAGCAAAGTGTATCAAGATGGGCGTGGAGTTTGGACAATTGGATACGGCAGCACCAGAATGCCGGATGGACCCGTTGGCCCGAATACCCCAGATATAACCATAGAAAAAGCATACGAAATTGCACGTTGGCATATTGAAGATTACGAGACGTATTTCAATATGTATTGCTATTGTTGTGCATTTGATCGCGGTATGACCAATAATGAATTTTTAGGCTTGGCATCATTTATGTATAACGGCGGGCCTGGAATGTTTGAGCCCAATGTTGATACAAAAAATGGTAAGCCAGGGAAAAATGATAGATCAAGAAATGAAAGATGGGCAGAGCTGCGCAGTCTGTACCGCAAGCAAGGGACAATCAGCCGCCAACAAATAAAAAAAATATTTGCAAAATATCCAGTTGTTGTAAAGGGTAGTGTTTTAAAAGCATGGTTGAACCATAAAAGCGGAAGAGAAATAGGGCAAATGTTGGCCAGATATTTAAGCTCTGGGGGTGAGCGCGCCGAAGGTCTGGTT
>CAZHPG010000011.1:0-9334 GCA_964534055.1 uncultured Muribaculaceae bacterium
GCCCCCTCCCCATTGGGGGGGCACGAGATTTGAGCGGCAGATTCAAGTAATCTTAAACTGGTTGTGCCGACCGCAATTACACGGCCACCACGCTGTTTTGCATTGTTTATTATATCTGCTTGCTGCTGTGTAATAACGCCCCATTCGCTGTGCATTTTGTGATTATCGGTGTCTTCGGTTTTTATCGGCGCCCATGTGCCCGCGCCAACATGCAATGTTATATTTACTATTTCCGCGCCAGCATCCCGCACCGCATCCAGCAATTCATTTGTAAAGTGCAATCCCGCGGTTGGGGCGGCCATGCTGCCCACTGGGTTTGCGTAAATTGTTTGATAGCGTTCGCGATCCGTGGATTCTTCGTCGCGTTTCATATATGGCGGTAGCGGCATTTTACCAACTGAATCCAGCACCGCAAAAACATCATTCGCGTAAAATTTTATGCCCAAACCGCTTTCATCGGACTTTTCCAAAATTTCTATTTCCGTGCCATCATCCAATTTTAATTTTTCACCGATTTGTAATTTCTGGAATTTTTTTGCAAAGCCCAACCACCCATCATCTGTTTTTGTGTGCAGTGTAATTTCGTATTTCGTTCCATCATTTGCAGTCGTATCAAAACGCGCGGGAATTACTTTGCTGTTATTAAAAACAACAACGTCGCCCGGGCGCAAATAAGAAACAAAATCGGCAATATGTTTATCGGAAATTTTTGGCTGCACAACCAGCATACGGCTGGCATCGCGGCGTTCCAATGGATGTGACGCAATCAATTCATTCGGCAGTTCAAAATCAAAATCTGAAACTTTCACTTATTCCCTGGCTTTCATTTCCTGGATAAATAAATTCCAACAAATTGTTGAATTGACGTTTGGGCATTCTAATTTTTCATATGGTTTCTTTTTGTTTGTTTTTAATGCACAAACACAACTTGAAACTTCTGATACTTTTTTTGAAACAACACTTGAAATGCCCAAATAATTTGAACATCTAAGGCGCTGCCCTTTTTCATACTCTATTAAACTTGGATCTGTTGCAAGAACCTGCTGTTCTAATTTTTCTGTAATAAATTCGTGAACATATCCTTCAACACTCGACATTTTTATTCCTTTTGGTGTTACATTCTCTCTGCCAAAAGTTTTTAATTTTTAAATTCCAGGCCCTGCTCTTCGTAATTTTCGCGCTTGTTTTCCCAATTTGGTTCTACGCGAACAAAGATATGTAATCGTGCGTTTACGCCCCATTCATCCTGGATTTCATGACGTGCGGCCATTCCAATTTGTTTTAATTGCGCACCGCCCTTGCCCACTACTATTTTTTTATGACCTTCGGTTGCGACAACTATTTTTTGATAAATTTCCAATACTCCATCATCAGCTGTTTCAACTTTTTCTGTGGCAACAAAAATATGATAAGGCAATTCTTGATGCACAAATTTATATACCTTTTCGCGTGTGATTTCGGCCAGCCACAAAGTATCTGGAACATCGGTTTGATCGCGCGGTTCAAATAAATATGGGCTTTCTGGCATTACCGATGCCAATGATTTTAACATTGGTTCTGTTCCGTCACCATTGATTGCGGAAATCATGAAAATTTCACGGAAATTTGCCAGTTGGGTCAATTCGGCCGCAATCGGCAGCAATGCGGGCTTAGGCACCATGTCGGTTTTATTTATAACCGCAAAAAGTTTGTCGCCACTTAATTTCGCAATGATGTCTTTGGTCGTTTGGGTAATACCATGCTTGGCGTCAATCATCAGCAATACGGCGTCAGAATCCCCCAAAGCGTCCATAGCCGCACCAACCATGGCACGATCCAGACGGCGCGATGGTTTAAATACCCCAGGGGTATCAACAAAAATCAATTGGGCATCACCCACCATTTTAACAGCGCGCAGGCGTGAACGTGTTGTTTGAACCTTGTGCGAGACGGCAGAAACCTTGCGCCCCATGATTTGGTTAATAAGGGTGCTTTTTCCCGCATTTGTCGGGCCAATAATTGCAATAAATCCAGAATGTGTTTTCATGCCGAAAAGAATAGCATACAAAAATAAAAATGCAATATACTAAAAAATCGCGCCATTGGCGCGATTTTTATCTTTATTTCAACAACATTTTATATGCTGTCGGCATTTACCCATTTGCCATCTTTCAGCAAACCTGGGGTCATACCTTCGGTGCTGCGCAATGTATCAATAGTTTGACGAGCCGCCGGAGCATCCAGACCCAAAACGCGAACTTTATACATTCCGCCTTCGTTTATTGTCTGAACATTGCCCATGGTGCTGATACGTTGTGCCAACATTTTTGCGTTGTCTTCTGAATAAAACGCCGCCACTTGAACAGTGTATGCGCCATTTTCACCCATCACAGGCTGTTGAGCAATTGGTGCTTGCTGGGTCTGTGGTGCAGCCGATCCCAATGTTGCGTTCTTTACAGCAGTGCTTTGTTCCGCCAAAACCTGAACCTGGACCTTACTTTGACCGGTCATTCCAAGTGTTTTAGCAGCTGCCGAAGAAACATCAATCAATCTGGAATTCACGAATGGGCCGCGCTCGTTAACACGCAATGTGGCCGAATTTCCGTTTTCCAAATTCGTAACCCGAACAATTGATGGCAAAGGCAAAACCTTGCTGGCCGCAAGCAACTGATCAGAATTGAACACTTCCCCGTTTTTCGTTTTTCTGCCATTCAGATCGCTGGGAATAATTCCAGCAATACCGGTTTGGTTATAGGCCAAATCCTCCATCGGAGAATACTGAACATCGCCAACCTTGAATGGAGTACCAACATGATACTCGGGCGCTGCAGCCATCAAATATGAATCGTCAGCTTCGGGTGCAACTGCGGTGCTTAAACTTTCTTCGGTCATTTCGCCGTAGCCACCAGTCCCATCGACATTGCCCATGTTCGCACATGCGGTCAAGGCAAATGGTAGTACCAAAAACGGCACATAATATAATTTCATGGATTTCCTCCTTCCATTCTTACTGATCATTTTATCACATAAAAAGAATGCATTCAACTTTTTTTATTTATAATCCACGCTATTGGCAAATATAAAATCCCAAACGCCGCAATCGCGCCAAATAAAACCCATATATTTTTAATCGGCGCAAACCACAAAGCCCCCGCAAATATTATTGAAAGTAGCGCAAACGCAGCTATTGCGCGCTTTGTGCCCGGTAATACCTTGAACAATTCCCGGCGGCGACATTCTTTCAAAAGCAGATAATTTTTCACATATCCCCCCACTACCCCACCAACCGGAATCGCAAGATAACCAATAAAGGAAAATAATCCCAAATAAAACGCACTGGACACTATCAAACCAATCACAGAACTTCTGACAGGTGTTCTGACATCTTGCGCTGCGTATAAAGTTTTAGAATAAATTTGGCTGGTCGTCATTGCCGGCAAAACCAACGCTTGTATCATCAATGCCGACGATACCGCTATTGTGCTTTCTGGTGTCCATGCGCCATGCTGAAACAAGAACTGAATTATTGGTGTCGCCAATGCAATCAATCCCGCCATACACGGCAGCGTCAACATCATGCTTTGACGCAATGCGGCATTTTGTTGTGCATAAACCCGTGTCATATTTTTTTCAGCCAGTGCATTTGAAATGCTGGTCAACAGAACCGTTCCAACGGACAGACCAATAATTGCAAACGGCAACTGCACCATTCGATCGGAATAATAAAGCCATGAAACCGCACCCGCCTGATAAGATGCAATCAATGTTCCAATAACTATATTTATTTGATAAAATCCAGTTCCAAACAGACCAACCCCCAATCGTCTGAAAGCCGTTCTCATCTGGCCATTCCAACGCGGTCTGATTAACCGTAATCCAAAGTTTTTCGCACGCAAACGTCCCCATAATATAGTCATTTGAACTATACCTGATAACACAACTGCTGTTGATAAAATGTATAAAATGCTTTGCTCTGCGTTAAGATATTTGGCCAACAATAATGCACTAATTGAAAAGATATTAAATATAATAGGCATAAATGCAACCAATGAAAATTCAGAAAAAGCATTTAATACGCTGCCCAAAAATGCAGAACCACAAATAAATATCAGATAGAAAAACATCCATCTGGAAATAATTATAGTCAAATCCATTTTGCCTGGATCTGCCGCAAATCCTGGGGTCAAAATTAAAACTATCAGCGGCATCGCAATTAAACCAACTATTGTAATTCCCAATAAAATTACCATCAGCCAAGAATAAAAATTATTTGCAAAATTTAATGATTCTTTTTGCCCGGATTTTCTTTGTTCGGCAAACATTGGCACAAATACCGAAGAAAGCGCACCTTCGCCCAATAAATCGCGAAACATATTTGGCAGTTTTGAAGCCGCCAAAAAAATGTCGGACAATCGTCCAGCGCCCAAAACATTTGCGATTAAAACATCACGACCAAATCCGAATACCCGCGATATAGCGGTCCAGATGCCTACTTTGAAAATATGTTTGCCAAGTTTCATAAAAGGCATTATACTCACATAACAAAATGGAAATCAAGAAATGAAAAAAACATATTTATCGCTTGTTGTTTGTTGTGCTTTGTCCGCCTGTGGTGGAACGGCTGTCCAGCCAGAAGAAACTTTGCCCCAGATCTATAAATCCGCTTATTCTGCGCTGGATGGCGAAAACTATACCAAAGCGGCCGAAGAATTTATACGCGCTGAATCTAATTTCCCGTCCAGCCCGTGGGCATCTGATGCATTGATTATGTCGGCATACAGCCAATATATGGATGGTGATTTTGCTGGCGCGTTGCTGACAACTGACCGGTTTATGCGCTTTCACCCTGGGCATAATGATGTCCCATATGTTTTATATCTGCGGGGAATGTGCTATTACCGTCAGGTTTCCGATGTTCGCCGCGAACCCGGCATGTCTTCATACGCAATGAATCAATTTCAGCAATTAATTGATCGATTCCCAGATTCCGAACATGCAAAAAATGCCAAAAATAAAATTCTGATTCTGAAAAATTATCTGGCCGGTAAAGCCATGTATTCCGCCAGACGCGATATGCAAAAAGAAAATTGGACCAGTGCAATAGACCGATTGCAATCAATCGTCACCAATGCACAAGAAACCGCCATGACGCCCGAGGCTATGTTTAGATTGACCGAAGCATACACGGCAATCGGTCTGCCCGAACAAGCAAACGGATACGCAAAAATGCTGCGGGCAAATTTCCCAGATAGTGAATGGACGAAAAAGCTGAAATAAAGTAAAAATATGACGGCGGTGCGGCTGACCCGCGTCAAATTATTCATTATCAACTTTCAATTATTTTTTATATACCCCCAGATTGACAAATGCATTTAGTGTGCTACGATTCGCCCACAGATAAACAAAAGAGCGAAAAATGAACGAAGACTACATAGAAAACACAAACACAATCGGTCTTATCAGAAACGAAATTAACACCAATGAGAAATTTGCAGACCTGTTTAAATCACGTCAGGAAGCACGCAAAGAAGCCAGAGATTTGAAATTAAGGTTATCACAACAACACATCAAGCAAGACACAACCTCAAACCCATCATCAATGGTATCGGCAAAAAATTTCGCCGGATGGACCAGTTTTGGCTATCCCATGTTGAATGGCGAAACAGAACTTCGTCCATATATTATCCAGGATGCCAAGGGCGCGGAATGGACCATTAACAGCAAAGGATTTTATAACAACGACAACATTGAAGTAAGAGTCAAAATAAAAGGGAAAGAAAAATATATCACCGCGGATACAGCCTATGCAAATACCGATTGGATTATGTCAATGATTGATTTTGTGCAACCCGATTTAAAGAAATTATTCAGCGAAAAATATGGATTCAAAGAAATAAAAGTATTCGGAATGAATACCCGTGCCACCAGCGATACAACGCCCGCTGCCCGTGTATATAGTGATGATCAATTACCCAATAATGATATTGCCGGCAAAGGTCTTGTATATAATATTCGGTTCAAGATTACATGGAATGACGGAACCGAAGTTTATGATGATACTGCATTGATGTTCCATTTCTTATATCTGGCCGCTCGCGAACGTGCATTGGTAGGCGCACGGCAAGTTCCACAAGATATTCTTTTTAACGAACAAGAGTTTGCAGTTCTTCGTCAGGCAGCCGAGCAACGTATCAAGAAATTGCACACAACAAAAACATTGTAATAAAAAACCAAACAAAAAACCCGCGGTTGCGGGTTTTTTGTTTTGAATAAATTCCATATTATCTGGAATAGAATTCGACGACCAATTCTGGTTGCATTTGAACCGGGTATGGAACTTCGCTGAATTCTGGAATTCTGACCAAAGTCGCAACAAAGTTTGCGCTGTCCACTTTTACATATTCTGAAAAAGGACGTTCTGGTGATTCCAATGACAAAACAATCAACGGCATTTGTTTTGCTTTTTCGCTGATTGTGATTTCGTCCCCAGGTTTAACCATATAACTGGAAATTTTCACGCGTTTGCCATTGACCAATACATGTCCGTGGCTGACCAATTGGCGGGCACTGAACACTGTCGGTGCAAATTTAGCGCGATAAACAACCGCGTCCAAACGTCTTTCCAACAAACCAATCAAATTCTGTGGGGTATCACCACGCATATTTGATGCTTCTTCATAATATTTATGGAATTTCTTTTCGCCGATGTTTCCGTAATAACCCTTTAACATCTGCTTTGCCTTATGCTGTTTTGCATAATCGGAAGTATTTCCGCTGCGGCTGGTTGGGCCATGTTGACCCGGTTTATATTTTCTTTTATTGAACGGAGATTTCGCCTGACCCCACAAATTCACGCCCAAACGGCGGGAAATTTTGAGTTTGCGAGTGCTGCGTTTTGCGCCATCACGTGCCATTTTTTATCCTTTTTGGTTTTTTTGGTGCCAAGCGTTTTACAGAATCCTTATCTCTGACGGGACCAAAAAGCACCGCCGATTATTCAGTTCTGATTACTCAGCTGGCTGATTTTACAGGTATTTATTATAAATTGCAAGAAAAATCCGCGTATTACGCGGATTTTTATTTCATTACAAAATGAACATGGATTGCGGGGGATTTACGATCACCCATAATCGGCCGAATAACCTTTTTCACCGCCGTTTCTACGGCTGCGCGCAGGGTTTCCTGGCTTTTGCGATCCGTTTTGCTGAGATCTTTTATCAAATTCGTAATTTCAATCTGAATTTGACGCTTGGCATATCCGGTGCTGTCTGATTCAAACAAGCCCGCCGAAGATATCGCCGGCACATCTTTCAAATAACCGCGATTATCAATGGATAGGGTCGCAAAAACCGCGCCTTCGGTGGAAAGTTTTTTCCGGTTTTTCAGAACTGGATCGTCACCATTACGCTCGGTTTCACCCTCCATAACAATAAATCCGGTCTTGAAACTTTCGGCCACATAGGGTTCTTCGCCTTTTTTCAAACGGACAATATCGCCATTATGAACCAGCATCATCTGCTTGGCCCCGCCGCGTTCCATTGCCATTTTCGCGTTCAACATTTCTGTTACATATTCACCATGCATTGGGATAATTACTTGGGGATGAACCATATCATAAAAACGTTCATATTCTGGGCGACCAGCATGACCGTTCGCGTGTAATTTTTCCGTATCAAATATTGTGTGGGTATGGATACCCATCTTGGCCAATTTGTTATACAGGAATGAAACCTCGGTTTCACGACCCGGAATTATAATCGCGCTGAACACAATAGTGTCCGTTGGCATCAATTTTAATTCCTTTACCTGACCACGGCAAAGGCGCGTCAACATTGCGTATTTTTCGCCCTGGCTGCCCGTCATGTAAATTGCTTGCTTTGCCGCTGGCAATTCGCTGATGTCTTTGAACAATTGCACATCGCCCTTGTCCAAATAACCACATTCCATACCAATTTCACGGAACTCTGGCAATCCGACATACGGCACTGGGCGCGGATTACTGCGCTCTTTTATACATGGAACACGACCGGCCTCTTTCGCGGCACGACTGAATTCTTTGATTCGCGCGATACTGCGTGAATAACCACAGACGAATACACGGCCTGGGGCTTTCTTCATAATGCCTTCCAGGGTTTCACCAACCTCGGTTTCCGTGACCTGTGGAATTTGACGTTTAATTTCCGTGGAATCGCATACGCAAGCCAGCAAATCCGGATCGCTGCCGATTTCGTGCAAACGCGCATAATCTGTCGGGTTTTCAATCGGAATTGCATCGTTAAATGTCCAGTCGCCAGTATGTAAAATCTTTCCCGCCCCGGTTTTGATGACAATCATCTGAGCCTCGGGGATTGAATGGCTGGCGTGGAAAGTTTCGATAGAAAATGGACCCACATCAAAACTGGCGCCATTGTGATCAAATACGACTATGTCGGATGGTTTATAGTCAATACCGATTCCATCAAATGTGCGGGTTAAAAATTTACCCACAAATCTGGTGCAATAAATCGGGCAATTGAATTTAGGCCACACATATTTCATTGCGCCAACGTGGTCTTCGTGACCATGGGTCAGGACAATTCCGACTATATCCTTTTTGCGCTTTTCCAAATAAGTAGTATCCGAGTACTTTACATCGTCCCCGCCGACATCTTGATCCAAAAAGCCCATTCCACAATCGACAATCAGATACTTGTCCCGATATTTATAAACATACATGTTTTGACCAACATGTTCCAGTCCGCCCATTGCAAAGAATGACATAACATCGTCTGGTTCGGCATCGCCGCCATGACGTTCGCCAGTTTTGGCCTTTGGCGATTTTTCTGACTTTTTATCGTTTGGTTTTTTTACGGGTGCGTTATTTTTTTGGCTGACAGCCTTTTTGGTTGCGGCGATGGCGACTTCCTTGTCATCGTCAATATAGCCGTCACCATTGCGTAGGAAAGGTAGATTACCAATTTTATCCTGTGGATTTTTTTCTGTTTTAAGTTTTACCATTTTTATTTTTCTCTTTGTATTTACTTTAAAAATTTACCCCAGGACAGGAAATTCATTGCGAATAAACAAATTTAATTTTTGGAAATTTATTTGTAGTGAATCTCCGCCCTTTGGCGGTTCATGAAAATTTTACCATTTAGTGGTATCAAAGTCAAGTGGGGGCA
Source organism: uncultured Muribaculaceae bacterium (assembly GCA_964534055.1). Taxonomy (GTDB): domain Bacteria; phylum Pseudomonadota; class Alphaproteobacteria; order Rs-D84; family Rs-D84; genus WRCA01. The sequence goes on from CAZHPG010000011.1 coordinate 9,141, forward strand.
AAATATGCCCCCATTTGTAAATTATCCGATTACAGCCTTTATCCGGCGGACACCGGCGGCCGATGATTCTTCTTTTTGAATCTTGAAACTGCCCAAATCAGCGGTATTTGTCGCATGCGGCCCACCACAGATTTCTTTGGAGTATCCGTCAATAGAATAAACTTTGACCTTTTCACCATACTTGATGTCAAACA
>CAZHPG010000012.1:0-9272 GCA_964534055.1 uncultured Muribaculaceae bacterium
ATTTCAGAATCATTTGTTAAAATGATTGATACTTCGCCATCGCGATTTTTACGCACAAACCCCGCCGCTAAATTTGCAATTTTGGCATAATCAATTTTATATTTTTTCCATCTGGAATCATGAATATCTATAAAAGTTTTTATCATAACAAGTGTCTTTTATTATTGCCATCCGGACCGGATACAATGCCTTCGCGTTCCATACGCTCGATAAATCCTGCGGCCTTGTTATACCCAACCCCCAGCCGTCGCTGGACATAGGAAATTGTCGGCTTTTTATCGCGCACCACATAATCAACCGCTTGGCGATATAAATCTGCATCTTTCATATCCTTGCCGTTTGTCATTCCCGGAATGTCTGAAACATCTATGCCGGTCGCCGATGTGCCAAAATCGCCCGATGCATTTTCGATACCTTCCACATATTCGGGCGCGCCCTGTGCACGCAGGAAATCTGCAACTTTATTGATTTCTTTATTTTCAATCCATGCGCCATGAATTCGAACTGGCACACGACCTGCTTCAGAAAACAGCATGTCGCCAGATGGCAACAATTGTTCTGCGCCCTTTTCGCCCAATGTCGTCATCGAGTCGATATTCGAACGCGCCTGGAATGAAATTCGTGTCGGGAAATTCGCCTTGATAACACCGGTAATAACACTGGTATCTGGTCTTTGTGTTGCAGCAACAATATGCATTCCCGCCGCGCGTGCTTTTTGTGCCAGACGCTGAACACAGGCCTCGACCTCTTTGCGCGCAACACTCATTAAATCTGCGACCTCGTCAATAACTATTACTAAATATGGCATATCGGACAAATCAATTTCACGCTCTTCGAATTCAAGTGCGCCCGTTTCAGGGTCGGTACCAACTGGAACCTGCTTGGTCGGTTTTTCGCCACGATCACGCAAGTTTCGAACGGCTTCGTTGTATCCTTCCAAATTCTGAACGCCCAAATCTTTTAATTTCTTATACCTGTCTTCCATTTCGCGCACTGACCATTTCAATGCATTTACCGCCATGTTCGCATCCGTCACAATCGGCATAATCAAATGCGGAATATCTTGCCATAAAGTGAAATCAACACCCTTGGGATCAATAATAACCAGCTTGCATTGATCGGGGGTAAAATGATAAACAATAGACATTATTATAGATTGCACGAATACGGATTTTCCACTGCCAGTTCGTCCTGCAATCAAAGCGTGCGGCATTTTGGCCAGATCAAAATACATTGGATTTCCGCCTATATCCACACCCAAGGCAAGCGGTAAATGATAATTAGAGTTTATAAATTTATCATCGGTAATCAATGACTGAAAGCGCACAAATTGACGATTCACATTCACCATTTCAACACCAATATAATTGCTGCGCGGAATGTGCGCGATACGAATATTTTCTGCGGCCATGGCACGGGTCATATCTTTGACAGTATCTGTAATTTTTGCAATACGTTGTCCCGAATCGGGTTCGAACTCGTAAAGCGTGACGATTGGGCCCGGCTTGATTCCTTCGACCTTGCCATAGACGCCGAATTCTTCGAAATGTGCCTCCATCGCGGCAGCATTTCGCTTTAACGCGTTGGTTACCATTGTTTTGGCAAATACTGATCTTTCCAAGTATTCCGGCGGGGGAAGTTCATAATTATTGGCGATTGCCAATTTTGTTTTCCGAACAATTTTTTTCGTGGATGTTTTTTTTGCTTTTACTTCTTTGGATTCATCTAATTCTTCTTCTTCTACTTCGTCATCTTTTGGTATGGCGCGGGCAATCGGGTGCAAACGCAAAATACCAATCAAAACACGCACGCCCTTGCGCAATGCCGAACACAGCATTTTTACATCCTGCCATCTGATATGTAAAATAATTCCCGCCATCAATAAAAATACGGCGATCAACACAATTCCGAAAACAAAAACCCAACCATTTGCAAAAAGACCAATATCATGCGCCGCTATCGCGCCAGCCAACCCACCCCATGCCTTTGACGGCATAATCGCCCCAAAACCGAACGAACCAATTATGGCCGTGATAAAGGCCAACAAAATATTGTATTCGGGCGCACCTTCGTCCCATTTCAGCATCATCGCGATACCACTGCGCGCAATAAAAAGAAAAATGAAAAGCGCTGGAACAAAACCAATTCCATAAAGAATAAATCCAACAATATTTCCAATCAGACTTTGGCGGCCAAAAGATGATGCGGCGGCAAAGCCATCCAAATATGGATTATGAAAAATCAAAGCAAAGCAAAGCCATACCCCCAGAAATACCAAGGCAACGCCCAATCCACGGAATGCTGCGCCACGCGCCGCCCCCCGAATAGAATCAGGTAAAAAATTTTGCTTTTTCGCCATAACCCTATTTTATCATAAAAATAAATAAAGAGCAAAGACACTAAACTAAATTGCAAAATAAAAAATCCCGCTTGCGCGGGATTTTTTATTTCTTTTTGACAACTGGCTTTTTCTTTGCCGCTAGCTTTTTGGCTGCGGGTTTTGCAACCTTTTTTACCGGCGTCGCCGACTCGGCCTTTGGTGCTGGCGTTTTATCGGCGTCATCGTCTTTCTTTAATTCTTTTTTAAAGACATTAATTCCACTGGCCAAATTTTTCATAACCTCTGGAATTTTGGAATGTCCAAAAAGAACCAAAATTAAAATCACTATTAAAAGTATTTCCCAAAAACCTGTTTTCATCTTAAATTCCTTTATTTTTTATTTTTACCGATTTTTTTAATTGACCCAATTATTTGGCTACATAACAATCCAGTCCGTCAGATTTGGCATTACGGCAAAATCCGTTAGCATCCTGGGATGTTTTGAACCCAACGCGCAGGCGATAAGTCGTGCTTCCGTTTGGCAGTTGCGCCGCCAAAATCACAAATTGATGACCCGTAAATAACCCAGAATGCGAAGATTTCAACTTTTTTTGTGCTGCTTCCGCGCTGCCACGTGTTGCATAAGAACCAAATTGAACATAAAAATTACTTGTCGCAGCTGTCTGGGGCTTTACCATTGGTTTGGCCGCTGGTTTCGGCGCCGCTGGTTCCGCTGCTGGGACTGGGGCCGGTTTTGCAACTGGTCTTGGTTTTGGGGGCTCGACCTTTGGCATGGCTTTGACTGGCGCGGACGGGGCATCAGACTTGAACACTACGTCTTTTCTGTCTTCGACCACACGAACCTGTGTGCCGGCAGCCTCTGGTTGCCCTGCGATAACTTTATCCGCGCTGGCAGAAAAATCATTTGGCGCTGGGGCTGGTGCAACCTGTTCAGTCGCGGGTTGCGGTTCAGTTAAATCAATTTCCACCGAATCGGTAGCATTATTATGCATAACGATTCGCACTATAATATAGGTCGCAAGAATAACGACAATCAATGCCGCGCCAAACAGCAACCAAGGGCGCCGCGGACGGGGGCTGCATGCCAAAGCACCATCTTCTGGTAATTCTGGTAAATCTATTTCATCATCTAAATCTAGTAAATCCAACTTGTCTTCAGCCATGTCGCTTTCTCCTTTCTCATGGACGGATTATACCACAAAATTAAACCCATGGCAAAGAGCAATTAGAATTTTTTATGGATTTTAATTTATTAAAAAATCCGGCAAACGCCGGATTTTTTTATTTATTACCAAACTCCACCGGCACAGCCCGCTTTGCCACTGGTCAAGAATTGCAAAAGTATACCAACGCCAAACAACAGCGCAAATCCAATTAACATTGCTATCAGATGTTGCTTGCCATCTTTGGACCAGTCATATTTTTTTGCGACAATCGCGTCCCAACCAATTGATGCGATAACAAACGCAGCACCAACGAAAGCCAAAGTCCGCAAAATACTGAATACACCCTTTAACTGAGTGACTAATTCACACACGCCATTCATATCTGGTCCAACTGCATGCGCCGTGCCAGCCATTAAAATGGCCGCCGCTGTAAAACCGAGTTTTTTAAGTAAATTTTTCATATTTTTCCCTTTGTTTATACACATATTATATCACAAAAAAAACCGTCCGCCAATAATAATTATTTGGGCATATTGCCAAAGTTAGGTGGCACAATCAGCGCATGATTTTGTTCCACAATTGGTTCGCGTTCACAATTGCAGCACGCACCAAGGGTGAAAAGTGCAATTATCAAAGTGCAAAGTGTAATTATTTTTTTCATTTTGTTTCCTTAATTTTAATTGCACTTTGCAAATTGCAAATTGCAAATTGATTTCTATTCTGGGAATTTTACCGCTTTGGCCATATCCAATACGAACTTAGACAAAGCAATCGTTTCTTGTTTTTCAACACCCAGGCGCCGCAAAGTAACCGTTTTATCCATCGCTTCTTTTTCACCAGCAACCGCAATGATTGGGGTTTTTGCCAAAGACAATTCGCGAATTTTATAGTTTACTTTTTCCGCACGCAGGTCGCATCTGGCATTTACGCCAACCGCCCGAAGTTCTGAAACTATATGTTTGGCATATTCATCATACTTTTCGGAAATTGGCGCAACCACGACCGGCTCTGGCGACAGCCACAGCGGCAAATTTCCACCGGTATTTTCAATCAACATTCCCATAAAGCGTTCGATAGATCCCAACATTGCGCGATGCAACATTATCGGACGATGCTTTGCCCCGTCTTCGCCAACATATGACAAATCAAATCTTTCTGGCAGATTCATGTCCAACTGGATGGTTCCACATTGCCATACACGACCAATTGAATCTTTTAAATAAATATCAATTTTTGGGCCATAGAAAGCCGCATCCTGTGGCGCAATTTCATATTTAATTTTGTTGCTGTCCAGCGCATGCTTTAACGCGCCTTCGGTCAAATCCCAAATACTGTCATCGCCTATTCTGAACTCGGAATCCTTTCTGGTGGCCAGTTTCATACTGACATTATCAAAACCGAATTTAGAATAAATGTCTTTGATAAATTCGATTACCTTTACTACTTCGCCTTCAAGTTGCTCTTCTGTGCAGAAAATATGGGCATCATCTTGGGTAAATTCGCGAACACGCATAATTCCATGCAGACCACCGGCCGCCTCGTAACGATGCACTTTACCAAACTCGCCAACATACATCGGCAAATCTTTATATGATTTTATTCCCTGGGAAAATACCAGCATGCCGCCCGGACAATTCATAGGCTTTATGCAAAACTGCCGTCCATCTTCGGTTTTACCCGAATAATTATGTTCGCCATATTTTGCCCAATGACCTGACGTTTCCCACAAACATTTATCCATCAATGCAGGCGTTGATATTTCCAAATATCCCGCGCGTTCTTGGCGCATACGAATATATTCAATCAGACGTCGATACAGCCGGCAACCCTTGTCGTGCCAAAATACCGAGCCCGGGGCATAATCCGGTTCAAAATGGAACAGATCCATATCGCGACCAATTTTACGATGATCACGTTTTGCGGCCTCTTCCTGCATTTTCAAGAAATCTTCTAACTCTTCTTTGCTGGCAAATGCATCAACGTATATGCGTTGCAACATTTTATTTTTGGAATCGCCCTTCCAATAAGCACCCGCTACAGAACGAATCTTGAACCCATCACGTGGTAATTCCTTGGAATTTTCAACATGGGGCCCGCGGCACAAATCCGTAAAATCACGAAAAGTATAAATTGATAATTTTTCGCCAGATGCATCATATTCATTCAACCATTCAATCTTGTATGGTTGATCTCTGAAAATCTTTTTTGCATCAAGCGGCGAAACCTCGCGACGTTCAAAACGACCCGCGCTTTTTATCAATTCGCGCATTTCTTTTTCAATTTTCGGAAAGTCTTCCTCGGTTATTCTGTGCTCTAAATCAAAATCGTAATAGAATCCGTTTTCAATTGCTGGGCCACCTGCAAATTTCACATCTGGCCAAATTTTTTGCACCGCAGCAGCCATTACATGTGCCAACGAATGCCGAATAACTTGTATATCATAAGACATAACAAAAACCCTTGATTGTTATTTTAGTTGTTGATTATTGTATATTGAAAGCACGCAAAGTGCAATAGAATTCAGACCCCCTGGGGGGTTGTTGTGAATGTAAAAATAACAAACATATTTTTCATTATATTGTAATAATAGGACGTTTTTTCTGAAAAATCAAATGTTTTTAATAAAAAGGGCGCAAATATGCGCCCCATTCTTAAATTTAAAAATCAATAATACTGCCGAACAGCACCGCAAATAAAAAGCAAACGCTGCCGCCAATAACGAACAAGTGCCAAATCATATGGGAAAATTTCAATCTGCGACGCAGATAGAAAATAACCCCCAGCGAATACGACAATGCGCCCGCCAGAACAAACCACATCCCACGCGCTGATACAGTTTCTATCATCTTTGGCAGAATAAAGACAACCGCCCAGCCCATTATTAAATATAATGCGACAACCCATTTTGGTTGTTCTTTTGGTCTGCGTATTTTCATTATAGAGCCAAAAATTGTAATCGCCCACAGAACACCGAATACGCTCCACCCCAGTGCCCCACGCATATTAACCAGCAAGAACGGGGTATATGTTCCAGCAATCAATGCGTAAATTGCGGATGAATCCCAAACTTCGAAAAAGCATTCGCTTTTCTGACCAATCATTGCATGACAGAAAGTGCTGCCGAAATAAAGCAGGAACATTGTCAGACCAAAAATAGCGCAAGAAACGACAGCCCAAGGGTCGCGATGCATCGCCGCAAAAACACACAATATACACAAGCACGCAATCGCCAGCCCAATGCCAATCCCATGGGTCAAAACATCAGCGACCCATTCTGAATGGCTGGGTTCGCGTTCCCAACGGAACAGACCCGCGGCGCGTAATGTGCGCAGCAATGCGTTTGCACGAGGCTGAGCCTTGATTGCCCTACTTTGTTCTCTGATAACTTTTTTTGGTTTTTTATTTTTCGTTTTGAACATTTATATCTCCTTTATTCATTATCTACTTGCACAGGCATTACATTTCAGCCTTGGGGCACTTATCCCAATAACATTATTAAAAACTGGCTTTGGATCTTTTTTTAAATCTTTCCACGCCCCATCATTTGAGACTGCCGAAGCCCCAAAAAATCCATTTTCGTTTATCGCGAAAATCATCATATTGTCGTTGGTTTTATAAATATGGATATTATATCCCGTTATCAATGACGTACTGGTTGCTTCATACCAAGTTTCATTATATTTTATTTTTATAGAATGAAATTGTGCAAAATGATCATGATTTACATTAAACATTTCTATCGTTTCTAATGTTTTCAGCATTTTTTACCTTTTTATCCTTTTCACAACTCTCTCTTCCCCCATAACCTGCATAATTGAATAAAGATCCGGCGCATTTGTCCGCCCAGTCAGCGCAACACGCAAAGCCATCGCAGCATCACCATTTTGAACACCAATATTCGTTGCGATGTCTTTGATTTTATTCCACCAAGTATCTTTATCATCATTTATATCAAAAGTTTTCAGAAATTCAGTCAAAACCTGTTTTTCTGGAATTTCCAATTTTGCAAATACATCATCAAAGAAATAAGAAATTTCTTCCAGTGTTTGTTTCCAAGTAATAAAGTCCTTGCGAATGCGTTTTGGATTATCACGTTCTATGGATAAAATTGAATGCAAATAATCATTTTTTCCATTCAATCTGGTCGACCATTCTGGTGAATATTTATTTGCCCAAGCTATTACTTTATCAGCCAAATCATCCACACTCATCGTTGCAATAAATTCTTTGGCCCACCATTCCAATTTCTTCATATCAAACAATGCGCCAGACATAGGAATCTTTTTCAACTTTAATTCGTATTCCCAAATACTTTTAACCTGACCTTTTAACTTTGCCTCTTCATAGCCGCTGGCAATAATGTTAAATAGGTATTCCAATACAGCATCCACCGGCCAGCCCGATTCTATAAATTGCGCAACATTTGCCTGGGGGTCTTTGCGCTTTGATAATTTGCGTTGCTTGCCCGTTTCCTCATCTATGGTATCCAGGGTTGATGTATGAACATAGACTGGAACTTTCCATTCCATCATATTAAACATCTGAACATGTAATGGAAAACTGGGCAACCATTCTTCGCCACGAACAACATGTGTCGTCCGCATAAAATGATCGTCAACTAAATGGGCAAAATGATAAGTCGGAAGTAAATCATTAGACTTTATCAAAACTATATCTTCGTCATTTTCTGGAAATGCAATGCTACCGCGAACAGCGTCTTTACAGAAAATCTTTTTGTTTTTGTCGCCCGCTGAATACAGCCGTATACTGGGCACTTCACCATTACCAAAACGGGCAATAATTTCATCTTCGGACAAATCGCGGTCGCGGGCAAACTCACCATAAATACCAGTTGGTAATCCAGAAGATTTTTGATTTTCACGAATTTCTTCCATTTCTTCGGGGGTTAAAAAACAAGGATATGCGTGCCCCATTGCCAATAAATGCGCCACAACAGAATGATAAATTTCTTTTCGTGCTGATTGCATATGCGGACCATAATCACCATTTGTAAAACTATAAACCCTAGTATCATATTGTTCTCCGACAATAACACCACCAATTTTGGGTTCATCCGGTTTTAATCCAAATTTTAATGCAGTATCCCAAATTAGTTCTACTGCACCTGCAATCTCTCGCTTGGTATCAGTATCTTCTATACGCAACATAAACACACCGCCAGATTGCTTGGCCAATTTATAATCTATCAGCATTTGATACAATCCGCCAATATGCATATATCCAGTTGGGCTGGGAGCAAAACGCGTTACCATTGCATCTTTCGAAAGTCCTTTGTCAGAAAAAGTTCTTTCTAATTCACACGGAAATAATGTCTTACCTGTAACGCTGGTTACCTGTGCATGTCGATCTGGAAATTTTTCTTCCAACTCTGCAATCGTCCATTTTGCATCTGGTACCAACCGTTCAATTAAAGATTTTGATAAACCTGCTCTCATTATTTATTGCCTTTTTAACTTTGACATTTTATACTCAAAATTATGGAAAAGCAAGATATCAGAACCTTTGGCAGAATTCATGGCAAGCGTTTATCCGCCCGCCAGCAGTCCCTGGTGGATAATTTGCTGCCGAATTTAGCGCCATCTTTGGCAGAAAAATCCGAAAAAATCCTGGAAATCGGCTTTGGCGCGGGCGAGCATTTATTGGAACTTGCGACCAAAAATCCGGACAAAACAATCATTGGTGCAGAACCATTTATAAATGGCGTGGCATCATTGCTTGCCGCAATGACGCAGCCCATGGCCCAC
>CAZHPG010000013.1:0-8897 GCA_964534055.1 uncultured Muribaculaceae bacterium
GTCGCACTGTGACGATGTCCCGCAGAATGTTGCGGACGAAGTCATCAAGAAAATGACGAAATAAAATTTAACAACTAACCTCCAAAGGAGAAAACAATGGCAAAAGAAAAGTTCGTAAGAAGCAAGCCACACGTAAATATTGGCACCATTGGGCACGTTGATCACGGTAAAACCACATTGACAGCGGCCATCGTGCATTACTATGGTGTCGGCGCCGATAAAAACAAAGGCGTTGATCAAATTGACAATGCCCCAGAAGAAAAAGCACGTGGAATAACAATCAACACTGCCCACGTTGAATATGAAACCGAAGCACGTCACTATGCACACGTTGACTGCCCAGGACACGCCGACTATGTTAAAAACATGATTACCGGTGCGGCCCAGATGGACGGCGCAATCTTGGTTGTTGCTGCAACTGATGGTCCAATGCCTCAGACACGCGAACACATCTTGTTGGCACGTCAGGTCGGAATTCCAAAGATTGTTGTTTACTTGAACAAATGTGATTTGGCGACAGATTCAGAATTGTTGGAATTGGTTGAAATGGAAGTTCGTGAATTGCTGTCAGCAAATAACTTTGATGGCGAAAACACACCAATCATTCGTGGTTCAGCTGTTTCCGCAGTCGAAGGCAAAAACGATGGTTTGGGTAAAGAATCTATCGACAACTTGCTGAATGCATGCGATACATATATCCCAATGCCTTCACGTCCAGTTGATAAGCCATTCTTGATGCCAATTGAAGACGTATTCTCGATCACAGGTCGTGGAACCGTTGTAACTGGCCGTATTGAATCCGGTATTATCAAAGTTGGTGAAGAATGTGAAATTGTAGGATTACGTCCAACAATGAAAACAACCGTTACCGGCGTCGAAATGTTCCGCAAATTGCTGGATCAAGGCGAAGCAGGCGACAATGTTGGTTTATTGTTGCGTGGAACCAAAAAAGAAGAAGTCGAACGCGGTCAGATTATCTGCAAACCAGGTTCAATCACCCCACACACCGACTTTGAAGCCGAAGTTTATATCTTGACGAAAGACGAAGGTGGCCGTCATACAGCTTTCTTCAGCAACTATCGTCCACAGTTCTACTTCAGCACAACCGATGTTACCGGAACAATTGCTTTGCCAAAAGACAAAGAAATGGTTCTGCCGGGTGACAACGTCCGTATAACGGTGTCTTTGATTGCACCAATCGCTATGGATGAAGGTCGTCGCTTTGCTATCCGCGAAGGCGGACGTACAGTCGGCGCCGGAGTTGTATCAAAGATTATCAAATAAAGGTTGAAGTATGAAGTTTGAAGTTTGAAGATTTTTCTTTGAACTTCAAACTTCAAACTTAAATAAAGAAAATTGTAAAACAGGAAAAAGTAAATGGTACCAGCATCCAAAATTCGTATTAAATTGACAGCCTTTGACCATCGCGTTCTGGGGGAATCTGTTGATGAAATAGTGAAAACGGCAAAACGCACAGGTGCGTCAGTCGTCGGGCCGGTTCGTTTGCCGACCTTGATAAGAAAGTTTACAGTCAACCGTTCTCCTCACGTGGATAAAAAATCTCGCGAGCAGTTTGAAATCCGCAACCACAAGGCTGTGGTGGATATTGTTGATCCAACCCCTCAGACAGTTGATGCCCTGATGAAGTTGGATTTGGCGTCCGGTGTTGATGTGAAGATTAAATTGTAAAAGGCATAAAAATGAAACGTTCGGGATTGATAACAACCAAAATAGGTATGACGCGATTGTATGACAACGCTGGCGTGTCGCATGCCGTAACCGTTCTGTCGGTCGGTGATTGCAGCGTCATTGGCAATCGCACAATTGCAAAAAATGGCTATGAAGCCAATGTTTTGGGAATGCGTGAAGCCAAGGCAAAACATGTTGCAAAACCTCAACTGGTCGCTGCACAAAAAGCGGGTGTAAAACCTTATCGTAAAATAGTTGAATTCCGTGTTTCGCCAGATTGCATTATTCCTGTCGGCACAGATTTGTCCGCTGGACACTTTGTTGCTGGTCAATTTGTTGATGTCCAAGGCACCAGCAAAGGCAAGGGATTCCAAGGCGCGATGAAACGTCATAACTTTGGCGGTAAAGAAGCATCCCACGGTGTTTTGAAAGCACACAGATCATTGGGTTCTATTGGAAATCGCGAATGGCCAGGTCGCGTTTTCAAGGGCAGAAAGATGGCTGGTCAAATGGGTAATGAAGTCGTATCTGTTCAAAACTTGAAAGTATTTGACATTGATTTGGAAGAAAATTTGATTTTCGTCGAAGGCGCAGTACCAGGTGCGAATGGAACATTTGTCTTGGTAAATGACGCGATGAAAAAAGAACACAAAGATTTGCCAGTTCCAACAAAATTGGAAAGCAAAAAAGAAGAAGCGCCTGCAGCTGAAGAAGTTGCTGAAGTTGCCCAAGAAGAAGCGCAAGGGGAATAATCATGCAGATTGACATTATAAATTTTGATGGCAAAAAAACCGGAACAGCAGATTTGAATGATGCCGTTTTCGGATTAGAGCCGCGCGCAGACATTCTGCACCGCGTTGTTATGTGGCAACGTGCAAACGCCCGGGCGGGAACTCATTTGGTGAAAACCGTTTCCGATGTTGCCGGCAGCAGCCGCAAGGCATTCAAGCAAAAGAAAACTGGAAATGCACGTCAGGGTGAAAAAACCAACGTTCATATGCGCGGTGGTGGTGTTGTTCATGGACCAGTTTTGCGTGACCACAATATTGATTTGCCGAAAAAAGTTCGTGCGCTTGGCTTGAAAATGGCTTTGTCGTCCAAATTGAAAGATGGCACTTTGATTGTTATCGACAGCGAAAAAATGAAAGCAGTCAAAACTTCGGATGCGATGAAAAATCTGAAAAAATTGAATTTGAAATCTGCTTTGTTTGTAGGCGCAACTGCACTGGATGCGAATTTTAAAAAGTCTGTCGCGAACATTGCAAAAATTGATGTCTTGCCAGTAATCGGCTTGAACGTTTTGGATGTTTTAAAGCACAAGAATTTGGTCTTGACTGCGGATGCGGTTCAGGCCGTGGAAAAAAGGTTGGCATAAGTGTTTTTAAATAACTTATTTAATAAAACACCAAAGTATGTCATACAAGGTGTAGAATTAGAAGTTATTAAAAAAATAAAAACCGGGGACGAAAAAGAACTTTGGACAGTGCATGCTGATACGGGGTTTATAAGTGTACAAGGACGAATTAATTTTTTAAATGGTATTCTAGAATACGAAAGAAAAAAAATTGAAACGTATAATTGCTTGGGACGTATATCAACTGACAAAGTAGGATTTCATATCTTGGTAAAAGGTATTGAAAAATAAACAAGGTGTTAAAATGGCAGAAAAGAAAGTAAAAGTTGAAAAGAAGGTAATTGCGACTGCTGGAATGTATGATGTTCTGCGCCGTCCGATTATTTCTGAAAAATCTGCAAAACTGGCAGAAACTGGGGCAATGGCGTTCGAAATTGATCCACGTTTCGGCAAGAAAGAAGTTGCAAATGCAGTCAAAGCGATTTATAATGTCAAGCCCGAAAAAATTAACATAGTTAATCAAAAGGGCAAAGTGAAAACTTTCCGCGGCAAGGCGAAAGGTACGCAAAAAACAATTAAAAAAGCGTATATCACATTGAAACAAGGCGATAAAATAGAAATCGCTAACGCATAGTAAAAATAAACTTTGGCAGATAATCCGATAAGTGATGCTATTGTCAAAGTTCAGTAAAGGTAAGAAGAGATGGCACTGAAACAATATAAACCAATTACACCAGGAACACGCGGACTCGTGCTGGTTGATAAATCTGAACTGCATCGCGGTGCACCAGAAAAGTCTTTGACTCGTGGCAAGAAATCCAAGGGCGGACGTAATAACTTTGGTCATGTCGTTGTCCCTCATCAGGGTGGCGGACACAAGCAAAAATATCGTTTGATTGACTTCAAACGTAAAAAGTCCGATATGCCAGCAACAGTTTTGCGTTTGGAATATGATCCAAACCGTACTGGATTTATTGCGTTGATTGAATATAAAGATGGCGAAAAAGCGTATATTTTGGCACCACGTAATTTGAATGTTGGTGATGTTGTGATTTCTGGCGAACGCCAAGACATCAAGCCAGGGAACGCAATGCCATTGAAAAATATGCCGATTGGAACAATTGTGCATAACGTTGAATTGAAACCTGGCGCTGGTGGACAGTTGGCGCGTTCGGCGGGCTGCTATGCCCAGTTGATGGGTAAAGATGGTGTTTATGCCCAGATAAAAATGAACAGCGGCGAATTACGCAAAGTTCATTCTGATTGCTTGGCCACGGTCGGAAGCGTTTCCAACCCAGACCAACGTAATGTGAATTTGGGTAAGGCAGGTCGTTCACGTTGGTTGGGTGTTCGCCCCAGCACGCGTGGTGTAGCGATGAATCCATGTGACCATCCAATGGGTGGTGGAAATGGAAAATCCAAGGGACACGAACCAGTATCTCGTACTGGGGTTCCGGCCAAGGGATATCGCACTCGCAGCAACAAGCGTACAACCCGGATGATTATTCGTTCGCGGCATCTGAACAAGAAGAAATAATAAGGAATAAGTTATGGCACGCAGCGTATGGAAGGGTCCTTTTGTTCACCCCAGCGTCTTGAAAAAGGCGGCAAAGGCAAATGAAGCAAATGACCATAAGCCAATTAAGACCTGGGCACGCGGAAGCACGATTGTTCCGCCGATGGTCGGTTTGACTTTCGATGTGTATAACGGGCACAAGTTCATTCCAGTCCCAGTCGTAGAAGATATGATTGGCCATAAATTGGGCGAATTTGCACCAACCCGCACATTCAAAGGGCACGCGGCAAATAAAAAAGCCGCCGCCGCAAAAGGTACAAAGAAATAAGGTATAAAAGTTATGGCCGAAAGAAGATACAACTTAAAAGACAACCAGGTTCGTGCATTCAATAAAATGATTCGCGTCAGCCCACAAAAACTGCAGCTGGTTACAGACTTGGTTCGCGGTTTGCCGGTTGCACGTGCAATTGACGTTTTGAAGTTTTCCAAAAAACGCGTTGCGAATGAAGTTCTGAAAACATTGATGTCTGCAATCGCTAATGGCGAACACAATCAAAAAATGTCTGCAGAAAATCTGTATGTGAAAGAAATCTGGTGTGGGAAAGCACTGACTATGAAGCGTATTTTTCCGGGGCCTCGCGGCAGCGCCCGCCCAATACTGAAACCTTTTTCCAATCTGACAATCATTTTGGAAAGCGGTGCACCAGTAAAGCCAATAGTCAACAGCCCAAAGACATCAGTCAAAAAGGTAAAGGCAACAGAGAAATAAATAAAACTGACGGCTGTGGGCTGTGGGCTTATGGCTGTTTGCGAAAGAAGAGAGCAAAATATGGGACAGAAAGTATCGCCAATTTCATTGCGCGCGTTTATAAATAAAATCACGGATTCCCGCTGGATTGCAGGTCCACGTGATTATGCGGGTCTTTTGGCCGAAGATATCAAAATCCGCAAGTTTGTTGAGAAAAAGCTGAAAAAAGCTGGCTTGGCAAAAGTTGTTATAGAACGCTTTGCTAAAAAGGTAGTGGTTACAATCCACACCAGCCGGCCTGGAATGATTATCGGTAAAAACGGTTCTGATATAGAAGCGTTGCGCGGAGAAATCAAAAAGCTGACCAAGAATGATCAGGTAGTTGTGAATATATTTGAAGTTCGCCGTCCTGACTTGAACGCTCAATTGGTTGCACAGAACATTGCACAGCAAATCGAAGGCCGTGTTTCGTTCAAACGTGCGATGAAAAAAGCAATTCAGAATGCCCAGAAATCTGGCGCTTTGGGAATCAAAGCAATGGTTTCGGGACGCTTGAATGGTGCAGAAATTGCGCGCAGCGAACAAATTCGCGAAGGCCGCATTCCATTGCACACTTTGCGCGCGGACATTGACTATGCCTCTGTTCAAGCAAAAACGACCTATGGTGTTATTGGCGTAAAAGTCTGGATTTACACCGGCGATGTCGTGAACAAAGAAAAACTGGCTAATGAGCGTGCAAGACCGACAGAATATGCGGGAAGCAGCGAAAAGAAAATTGGTAAATAATAAAGGTCTACTAAAATGTTGATGCCGACGAAGACAAAATTTAGAAAACAGCACAAAGGCCGCATTCATGGCGCAGCCAAAGGCGGAAGTGATTTAGCATTTGGCTCGTTCGGGCTGAAAGCTATGTCGCCAGAACGCGTCACAGCGCGTCAGATCGAGGCCGCACGTCGTGCAATTACACGCCACATGAAGCGTCTTGGAAAACTTTGGATTCGCGTTTTCCCAGATGTGCCTGTTACTAAAAAACCAGCCGAAGTCCGTATGGGTAAAGGTAAAGGTAGTGTGGAATACTGGGTATGCCGTGTAAAACCGGGTCGTATCATGTTTGAAATGGATGGTGTGAAACCAGAAATTGCTATCCAGGCATTGACTTTGGCGGCTGCAAAGCTTCCGGTAAGAACAAAGATTGTTGAGAGAAAGGCTAACTAGCCAATAGATGTCAGCCCACAGATTTTAGTGGGTCAGATAAAAAAGGGTTAAAAAATAAGTATGATAAAAAGTTTATAGACTATGGACTGATGACTGTGGACTGTGAACTATTTGCGAACGAAGTGAGTAAAAAAATGGCAGAAAAAAAAGTCAAAACGACTAAAACTATTAAAAAAGACGAAGCGTTGACCAATGAAGCGTTGCAAAGCCGGTTGGTGGATTTGAAAAAAGAAGCCATGGAACAACGGTTTCATCAAGCAGCGGGTCAGCTGCCAAAGACTCATGTCATCCGCAAGACGCGCCGCGAAGTCGCACGCGTGAAAACGCAACTGAATAAGAAAGGGAATTAAAATGCCAAGACGCGTATTGCAAGGAACCATTAAAAGTGCTGCTAACGACAAAACTGTCGTAGTAGAAGTAGAACGCAAATTTCGTCATCCGTTGTATGGAAAGTTCGTTAAACAGAACAAAAAATACAATCCGCATGATGAAAAGAACGAATACAAAGTCGGCGAAATTGTCGCGATTGAAGAACATCGCCCAATTTCTAAAACCAAGACCTGGGTGGTCAAAGGTCGTGTCGGCATTGCAAAAGACACAGATGTTGTGGAGTAAATTATGATTCAAGTCGAAACAGTTATGACAGTTGCGGATAATTCCGGCGCGAAAAAGGCTATGTGCATCAAAGTCTTGGGCGGCAGCCATCGTCGCTATGCATCAGTTGGTGACAAGATTGTTGTCGCTATCAAAGATGCAATTCCACGCGGTAAAGTCCAAAAAGGAACCGTTCAACGTGCAATTATTGTGCGCACCAAATTCCCGGTAAAACGTGAAGATGGCAGCATAATCCGCTTTGACGACAATGCATGTGTTCTGATAAACAAGAATAATTTCGAGCCGGTCGGAACCCGTATATTCGGCCCAATCGCGCGCGAAGTTCGCCGCAAATACGATGTTCAGAAAATCGTATCATTGGCACCAGAAGTATTATAAAAGCGAGCAAAAAATGAAAATCAAAAAAGGCGATGAAGTAGTCGTAATTTCCGGGAAATACAAAGGCGTCAAAGGCAAAGTATTAGAGTCACATCCGTCTGAGTCTAAGATTATTGTCGCCGGTGTAAATCGCCGTAAAAAGCACATCAAACCGACTCAGGAAAATCCAGGTCATATCGAAGACCGCGAGGCTCCGATTCATGTTTCCAATGTTGCGTTGCTGGATCCAAAGACCAAAAAAGCAACCCGCGTCGGATACAAAATTGAAGATGGAAAGAAAGTTCGCATCGCTAAAAAATCTGGCGAAAAATTGAACTAGGTAAAACCTGATTTCCGCTGATACGGAAATCCAAAAGGATGAAAAAATGCAAAGCAGATTGCGCGAAGTTTATGAAAAAGAAATTGTTCCAGCCTTGGAAAAAGAATTTGGCTATACGAACAAATTTGCAGTGCCACGTTTAACAAAGATTGTTTTGAACATGGGTGTCGGCGCTGCGGCACAGGACAAAAAGAAATTAGACGCAGCAGTTGTCGATTTGATGGCTATTGCGGCGCAAAAACCAATTGTGACCAAAGCAAAAAAGTCTATCGCAACTTATCGTCTGCGCGAAGGCCAGCCTATTGGGACCAAGGTTACATTGCGCGGAAAACGTATGTATGACTTTTTGGATAAATTGATTGCGGTTGCGTTGCCACGAATCAAAGACTTTCAGGGTTTGTCCAAATCAAAATTTGACGGACGTGGAAATTACGCGTTCGGCATTAAAGAGCATTTAATTTTTCCGGAAATTTCCGTTGATAAAATTGAAAACATAGTCGGAATGGACATCGTTATTGCAACGACCGCAAAAACCGATGATGAAGCAAGGGCATTACTGATTAAGTTGGGCATGCCGCTGGTTCTTAAATAAAAAGAGAAAAAAATATGGCTAAATTAGCGTTGATTAATAAACAGGCAAAACGTGAAAAGATGGTCGCAACCTATGCGAAAAAACACGACGCGTTAAAGGCAAAAATGTCGGTGAATTCAACACCGGACGAGCGGATGGAGGCCATGAAAAAAATGGCAAAGATGCCGCGCAACGCGAACAAGACACGGTTGCATAACCGCTGTTCGGTCACGGGACGCTCCCGCGGGTTTTTAAGTTATTTCGGGTTGTGTCGCCAACAGGTTCGCACATTAGCGTCCGAAGGTAAACTACCTGGCGTAAGAAAGTCAAGCTGGTAAAAAGAAATTATACGGAGAACAAAATGTCATTAACCCATCCGATTGGAGATTTATTGACCCGCATTCGCAACGGGCAGAACGCTGGTAAGGATTTCGTGCGTGTTCCTCACAGCAAGCTGCGCAGCGCCGTGCTGGCCGTCTTGAAAGATGAAGG
>CAZHPG010000014.1:0-8712 GCA_964534055.1 uncultured Muribaculaceae bacterium
CTGGGGAAATGACAACAAATAAAGTATTCTGCCCTTGGCAATTTCAAGATTTCCTTGGGCACGCTTTAATTCCAATTCACGTGCGGCCAGACTGGTTTCCGCCTTTAACACATCTGCCTTGGCCACGGCGCCCGCATTGAATTTCTTGTCTGCCGTGTCTTTTGCGCCCTTTGCGACATTTACCAGATCATCTGCCGCGACAACGCTTGCGTCCGCACTCAGCATCCCATAATATGCCGCAACGACATCGTAAACATAGTTTTGAACCGTGCTGCTGTAATCCAGCCCTGTTGCCCGCCACACAGCCGCAAGTTGATTCAGGTCAGAAAGTCGCTTACCAAAGTCAAAAATCAACCAACTGGCCGATAATGATGCCCCCGATTGGTTTTCGCCCCATTCTTTATTTCTGTATGTTTTTGATCCAGAAACACTTGCATCTATGGCCGGCAAATACGGCGCATAGCCCGCATTTTTGCCCAAACGCGCGGACTCGGCAGATAAATATGCGGCGGCCGTCTGGGGATTTCGGCACAATCCCAATTCCACAACTTGCTGCAATGTCAAAGTTTCATCTGGCACTGAAATGCGGGAAGCGCAGGACTCATCCGCTGCGCCTGCGGCACATGTCAAAAAAGCCAAACTGGTAATTGGTAAAATCATTCTCTTCATAAAACAAATTATATCATAATTTTCTTGCAATTACACGATTCGGTGTATAAAATCCACTTGTTCTTAAATAAATTTTTAGGAGCGGGGTCTTGAAAAGCCCCGCTCTTTTAACAAGGGAGTACGAAATGTCGTTTGTGCCAATGCCGCGTCAAGATTTGCTGTTAGCTATCGAAAGTCTGGCCCAAGAAAAGCAGATTGACCGCGAAATTGTATTTGAATCACTAGAAGCTGCTGTTGCAAAAATTGCAAAGCAAAAATACGGCGAGGAATTTAACATAACCGCCACCATAGATCGTAAAAACGGTGCCATACGCGTGCGCCGCTTGTTTGATGTTATTGAATCGCCAGAACAAGTCGAGATGGATGAAATGGGTGAATCTCTTTATGATCCAGACACCATGCTTACTGTTGCCCAGGCAAAGAAATACTCGGACAGTCCAAAGGTTGGCGATGTTATAGAAGATCAATTGCCAGAACCTGAATTTGGCCGTATGGCGTTTCAGACTGCGCGTCAAATTATGACCGCGCGCGTTCGTGATGCAGAAAAGGGTCATCAATTTGAAGAATTCAAGGACAACATCGGTGATATAATCAGCGGCGTTGTTAAACGTATAGAATTTGGAAATGTATTCGTTGATATAAACGGCAAAGCCGAAGGTTATATCAAAGGAACCGAACTGATTCCTGGCGAACGCTTGAACGTTGGCGATCGCGTCCGCGCACTGATTATGGATGTTGTTCGCAGCAATTCTGGCCCACAGATTTTCTTGACCAGAACTCATCCTATGTTTATGGAAAAATTATTTGTTCAAGAAGTTCCAGAAATTTACGAAGGTATTATCAAAATCAAATCTGTTGCGCGCGCACCTGGCAGCCATGCCAAAATCGCGGTTCAGACCGAAGAACCATCCATAGACGCAGTCGGTATGACCGTTGGAATGAAGGGAACCCGTATTCAA
This sequence comes from uncultured Muribaculaceae bacterium, assembly GCA_964534055.1. GTDB lineage: Bacteria > Pseudomonadota > Alphaproteobacteria > Rs-D84 > Rs-D84 > WRCA01. Next base: position 1,629 of record CAZHPG010000014.1, read on the forward strand.
CCTGTAATAAACGAATGCCATGGCGAAAAGATTGACGTTATTCTGTACAGCGAAGATCCAGCAGTATTCATCGTGAACGCAATGCAACCGGCCAAGGTTGCAAAAATCATCGTTGATGAAGACACTCATACCGCCGTTGTTGTTGTGAATGAAGATCAACAAAGTTTGGCAATTGGCCGCCGCGGTCAAAATGTCCGCCTTGCATCACAGTTGACCGGTTGGAATATTGACGTTATGAACGAAGCCGAAGAACAAGAACGTCGTGCAAAAGAGTTTAAAGAAAAGACCGAATTATTTATCCGTGGTCTGGACGTTGATGAAATGATTGCACACTTGTTGATAACCGAAGGCTTCCGAACAATTGAAGAAATTGCATTCGTAGATATTCATGAATTGGAAACTATCGAAGGCTTTAACGCTGAATTGGCATCTGAATTGCAAAATCGCGCAAAAACTTATCTGGAAAAATTGGAACAGGATTACGTTGACGAAGGTCGCAAACTTGGAATGAAAGATAACCTGTTGCACTTTGACTTTGTAAAGCGTCCGATTATAATGAAACTGGGCGCGGCCGGAATTCACAGTCTGGAAGACTTGGCGGATCTTGCATCTGACGAGTTGATAGAAATTCTGGGCGAAGACAACATGTCTGAACGTCTGGCCGAGCGTATAGTTATGAAAGCACGCGAAGTCGCATTCGGAATAACGATGGACGGGGAATAAGGTGCGGTAAAAACCTGCACCAATGGAGCAAAATAGTATGGCCACACTTACACTAGGCAAATCTGTAACAACTGATCAGGTAGCAAGCAAAAAGGGCGATGCCGTTTTTGTGGAAAGACGTCGTCGCGTCATAGCACCTGGAAGTCATGAATTACAGGAAGAGCCCAAAACCCCCAGCTCGGCACGTAACGCTGCAGATGAAAAACTGCGCGCAGTGCTGGAAGCTGCCAAGGCCCGTGACGAGGAACGCCGCAAACGCGAATCCGAAGAATCTGCTGCCCGTGCGGCGCGTGATGCCGAAATAGTTCGCGAATCCGCCGAATACGAAGCCGTCAAAGAAAAACTTTCCGCAAAAGAATTAGCCAAAGAAGAAGATAGCCCGATACAAAGCAGCCCTCGCGGCGGCATAATCGCGCCACGCATCAGCACACGCGAAGCCGATGATGATTCGCGCCGTCCGGGAAATATTCGCAAAGAAAAACAAAAAGATTTTTCCAAGGGTAAAATTTCTATCCATGACATTGTTCTGGGGGGCGAGGGCGAGGGCGAAATTGAAATTCGTGGATCAAATCGTCGCCGGTCCGAGGCATCTCTCAAACGTTTTCGTGATAAAGCGCGTTCTATGTTCGCAGCGCCCCAGAAAATTTCGCGCGAAGTTGTGCTGGGTGATTCCATAGTCGTCAAAGATTTGGCCGCCGCTATGGCTGAAAAAGTTGGCACCGTAGTTAAAAAACTGATGGAAATGGGAATGATTGTATCACTTAATCAATCCATTGACGCTGACACGGCCGAATTGGTCGCCCAAGAATTTGGTGCATCAGTGAAACGCGTATCTGCACTGCCGCACGAAGAATTATTAAATCGTCAACCGGACGCACAGCATTTGAAACCACGCGCGCCGGTCGTCACCGTTGTTGGACACGTTGATCATGGAAAAACTTCTTTATTGGACGCATTCCGCAACGCTAATGTCGTGGCCGGTGAAGCAGGCGGAATTACACAACACGTTTCTGCATACGAAGTAAAATCCAAATCCGGAAAAATGATAACTTTCTTGGATACCCCGGGACACGAAACATTTACTGCCATGCGCGCGCGCGGTGCAAACATGGCCGACATTGTTGTTTTGGTGGTTGCAGCCAATGATTCAATCATGCCCCAAACTATCGAGGCTATAAATCATATTCGCGCCGCACATGTTCCATTTATCGTTGCGATAAACAAAATCGATTTGCCTGATGCAAATCCCCAAAAAGTTAAAACTGATTTGCTGCAACAAGAAGTCCAGGTCGAAGAAATGGGCGGCGAAGTCCAAGCCGTTGAAATTTCCGCAACCAAAAAAATCGGACTGGATAAATTAGAAGACGCGATTTTGTTGCAGGCCGAAATGATGGACTTGCAAGCCGATCCTGAAATGCCGGCCGTTGGAATTGTTGTCGAAGCAAAAATGGAAAAAGGATTGGGCGCGGTTGCAACCACTCTTATCCGCCAGGGCACTCTTTCCATTGGCGATGCCTTTGTTGTCGGGGAAACATTTGGCCGTATTCGCGGTTTAATAAATTCTGCTGGCGTGCGCGTTAAATCCGTCGGCCCCGGGCAACCCGTGGTTATATTGGGATTGGAATCAGTTCCAAACGCAGGCGATATATTGAATGTATTGGAAAACGAAGCACAAACCCGCGATGTTGCAGCATACCGCACACGTCAAGAAAAAGACAAGGCCAGCATTGTAAAACACAGCAGCCTGGAAGAATTATTCTCGAAACGTGATGACAATAAAAAATTGACTCTGCCAATTATTCTTCGCGCAGACGTCCAGGGCAGCGTCGAGGCAATTCGTGATATGTTAAAAGGCGTTGGTTCGGACAAAGCGGGCATAGATCTTTTGTCTGCGGGTGTCGGACAAATAACCGAAGGCGACATACGTCTGGCGATAGCAGGCGGCGCGGTTATAATCGCGTTCAATGTGCGCGCGGATTCAGCGGTTCGTGAACTGGCACGCCAAGGCGGCGCTGATATACGTTATCATTCTGTCGTATATCGCATTACAGATGAATTGAAAGAAATACTGTCTGGTAAACTGGCCCCTGAACGTCGCGAAACTTTTATCGGATATGCAGACGTCATTGCTTTATTTACAGTTGGCAAGGGAACAAAGGTCGCAGGCTGCCGCGTTACCGAGGGCGTTATCAAAAAAGATGCATTCGTTCGATTGCTGCGCGACAACGTTGTTGTCTATGATGGAAAAATCGGAATGCTGAAACGCGAAAAGAACGAAACCAAAGAAGTCGGTGTTGGAACCGAGTTCGGTATGAGCTTTGATAAATACAATGACTTGAAAGAGGGCGATCGCGTCGAGTGTTACGAAGTGGAAAATGTGAAAGCAACATTATAAAAAATGCGCCGTTGGCGCATTTTTTTACATCGATACCCATCCTGGCATATTCATTCCTGAACGTTTTATGTCTTTGGGTTCTCTTCCATACCATCTGCGCGGGGCAACCACTATCTTTTTCGGATTCTTATTCAGCCATGCGCACCACCATGCAAAAGTGCTGTTTGTAACTATATGATTTTTTGCGCATGCAGAAACAGCCATATCCACGCTGGGGGATATATTATCAAAAAAAACAATCTTTCCAAAATCAGAACGATTCAGATTTTTTTTGGCCCATTCTATATCATCTGAAAAAATGAAGAATACTGGCTTTTTCAATTTTTCATTCATGTATTTCGCAGCATGAATAAAATAATCTGCGCCAACAACATCATATCTTTCGTTGCCAATAAAGTCTCCGCGACGGATATGAACGGCAACGCTATTTTTCTCTTCTGATATTGTTTTTGCAATTTCTGGCAATGATGATTTTAATGAACATTCTGATAATAATTGCTTTCTTATTGCGCGAAATTCGCCATATGGATACCCAGAATAATATTTACCAAATATTCTGTAAAAAATCGCACCCAGAATTGATATTGTTGGCAAAGAAACCTTAAAGTCTGCCAAATATAATTTAAGATGGGGCACTTTTTTTAATTTATTAATACATTGCTTTGATTTAAAAAAATATAAATCATACAAAACTTTTTCGCCATATAATAACTCACGCTCGCGCGCATAGGCGTATTGGAACATTTGATTTCCCAATCCTGATTTTATTTTTACAACACGGGTTTTCATTGTTTTCCTTTTTTACATCAGGATATGTTTTATAAAAAATGGAGGCCTGAGTCGGATTCGAACCGGCATAAACGGATTTGCAGTCCGGTGCATAACCCTTCTGCCATCAGGCCTGAGCCCCAATCATACTGAATGCATTGCCCGTTTTCAACCTAAATTTATTCTATTGAAGAAACCCTATATTTTCTGTATCATTTTTCAACAATGCTTAATATTTTGACCCTTACTAATTTCCGAAATCATGAATACGCCCGCATAAATTCCGCGGGTTTTAAGAATATTATCATCACTGGGCCAAATGGCAGCGGCAAAACCGCCGTTTTAGAGGCTTTATCCATGCTTTCCGGTAATGGCGGTCTGCGCGGCGCGGCAATGCCCGAAATCGCAAGAATTTCTGGCGATGGCGGATTTGCGGTCCATGCCAATATTTCTGACGACACCACGCTTTCGGTCGCTTTTTCTGCCGGCGATACAGGACGCAAACTGCGCATTGATAACCAGCCAAAGCCTTTGTCAGCTGCATCCAGCCGAATCCGCATAATTTGGCTGACACCAAAAGAAGACCGATTATTTGCAGAATCTGCATCTGATCGACGCGCATTTCTGGATCGATTGGTATCCGGATTTGACCCTGTTCATTCCGGGCGGGCGGCGCGCCTGACCAAACTTTTATCCGAACGCGCATTCGCAATTAAAACCAACAGCGATGAAAAATGGCTGGACGCAATCGAATCACAACTGGCCGGCGTGGCTGCATCTGTCGCTGCGGCTCGCGTTGCCTATTCCGCGCAATTGAATCATTTTTTGGAATCGGAAACAAATGCACAAATTATTTTAAATGGATGGTTTGAATCACGATTTGCTGCGGGCTGTAATTGTCTTGATGCGGAAAAAGAATATAAAAATTATTTATCCGAAAATCGCACTTTGACCGCTGGAAATATGGTCATAGATGGCGCGCACAAATCCGATTTTTCTATGATTCGCAATGATTTGAACATGAACGCAACCATGCTGTCCGCCGGACAACAGAAAAAATTATTGATGCTGATGATAATAGCAAATGCAAAACTTTTACACGCCAGAATCAACGTACCTGTTCTGATTTTACTGGATGAAGCATCATCACACTTGGACGCCGATGCCCGCACAGATTTGCTGACCCGACTGGACTCAACGCCCGCCCAGGTTTGGATAACTGGCGCGCATACTGATTTTTCGCCGAACCCGGAAAACTCTTTATTTGTTTCTTGCACAGACGGCGATGTAAGTTGTAAAATACCGGCATGAAAAGTATAAATTATCCCAATTTGTTGGAAAAAGCATTGAAAATTGTTGTGCGTGACGCCCTGCGACATGCGCAAACCAATGGATTGGGCGATAATGCAAATTTTTATATCACTTTTCGCACACGCGATCCCGGCGTTGTTATTCCAGACTTTCTGCGTATGCGCTATCCTGAATTGATGACAATCGTTTTGCAATACTCATATTCTAATTTGAATGTTTCGGACGATGAATTTGGTGTAACTCTGACATTTGATGGGCGTCCTTTTTATATTCGCGTGCCATTTGATTCTATGCTGGAATTTAAAGATACCAGCGTGGATTTCATACTGACATTCCAGCCAAAGGCTTCGCCCGATGCTGGCAACGATTTAGAACTTCCGCTTTCGGGCGCGGCTGCGCCCACAGAAGAAAACGATGGCCGCGTAATTTCACTGGACGCTTACAGACGTCGGCACAAATCTTGATTTCCATGATTTTTATTGTAAAGTCCATTTCATGAATAATTATGATGTTATTGTTATAGGTGGTGGACACGCCGGTATCGAGGCCGCAGCCGCCGCAGCGCGGCGCGGTGCCAAAACATTGCTGATGACCAAATCTGAATCCGATTTGGGCGCACTGTCTTGCAACCCCAGCATTGGCGGACCTGGCAAATCACAACTGGTCGCGGAAATTGACGCAATGGGCGGAGTTATGCCGATTGCAGCGGACGCATCTGGTATTCATTGGCGATTACTGAACGCAACGCATGGCGCTGCGACCAGGGCTTTGCGCGCACAAATTGATCGCGAACTTTATCATAATGCGGTCAAAGAGCAATTAGCAAAAAGCAAAGAACAATTAAATATAATTTATGAATCTGTGGAAGATTTGGATTTAGAAAACAAAATTGTAAATGGAAAATATCGGGGCAGGGCGATTGTTTTAACCACTGGAACTTTTTTGCGTGGATTTGTTCATCGCGGAAATGAAAAGATAGAATCTGGTCGATTGCAAGACGATGGAACATATCAAGAGCCAGATAAAAATATATCAAAAACATTGGAAAAAGCCGGCTTTTCGTTGCTGCGTCTGAAAACTGGAACGCCCGCCAGAATTTATCGTGATTCTATTGATTTTAGTGTTTGCGAGCCGCAGCCCAGCGACACTGAACACGAATGGTTTTCATCAGCCCACGGCCCACAGCCATCAGTCGTCAGTTGCTTTATAACCCATACAACCGAAGAAACTCATCAAATTATTCGGGATAATATAAAAAATGCACCAATGTATAACGGCGACATTACTGGAACTGGTCCGCGCTATTGCCCTTCATTGGAAGATAAAGTAATGCGCTTTCCTGAACATAAATCACATCATGTTTTTCTGGAACCCGAAGGTTTAAATAGTGATCTGATTTATCCAAATGGCATTTCAACAAGTTTCGGCGCAGATGTGCAAGCGCAATGGATGCGCACTATCCCAGGCCTGGAAAACGTGCGTATAGCGCGATATGGATATGCTATAGAATACGATGCGATTGATGCCAGAATGTTAAAATCAACACTGGAATCCAAAGATTTGCCTGGTATATTTTTCGCGGGCCAAATCAATGGAACCAGTGGATACGAAGAGGCCGCCGCCCAAGGTCTGGTCGCAGGCGCAAATGCTGCAGCGCATGCAATGGATGAAGTAGGCGCCGATTCCATCCATCACCATTCATCCCTCATCCTTGATAGGACTAATTCTATGATTGGTGTTTTAATAGATGATATAACCACACTTGGCGTTGATGAACCATATCGCATGTTTACATCCCGCGCGGAATTTCGTTTATCTTTGCGCAGCGATAATGCCATCGTTCGTTTGGGCGAAATTGCGGTAAATGCGGGATTGATTACGGCAGAC
>CAZHPG010000015.1:0-8694 GCA_964534055.1 uncultured Muribaculaceae bacterium
CATGGTCAATTATGGATGCAGCGGGCGTAGATGTTGAAGCCGCAATAATTAATTATGATTTTTGTATGGCTTATAAGCTTTCCGCAAATATAAAGTTTAATTTTTAGCAATTTTTCCGCGAAGCGAACATTTGTTTGCAGCGGTGATTTCAATAGTTTGAATTTTATCATCACTTTCATTTGGGATAATTACCTGTTGCATGTAAGGGGAACGTGCCAATAAATATTTGCCGGTTTTATCGGGCCCCTCGATTAAACATTCCATAGTTTTCCCAATACACGATTCGTTAAACTGCCGATTTATTTCGGTCAACAATCCATCCAGTGTCGCCAGACGCACCTTTTTTATGTTTTCTGGAACTTGGCCCGTCATTAATGCCGCGGCGGTATGTGGTCTTGGGCTATATTTAAAACTATATGAATTTATGTATCTGACGCGTCTGGCAATTTCCATTGTTTGTTCAAAGTCCGCATCAGTCTCGCCCGGGAACCCGACAATAAAGTCAGACGATATTTGTATATCTGGTCGTGCAGCACGGATCCGATCAATAATATCTATATATAGATCCAGCGAATATGGGCGATTCATTCTTGTCAATACATCGGGCGACCCACTTTGTATTGGCATATTTAAAAACGGCAGAAGTTTGGGCTGAACCGCGAACATTTCAATTAAATCATCGGTCATTTCGGTTGGATAACTGGATGTAAATCTGATTCGTTTAATCTGGGGCAGGGCGGCGGTTTTTTCAATCAACTTTGCCAAAGAGTTTTTATACCCATTTACATTTTGACCCAAGAAACAAATTTCCACTGCGCCATTTTCGGCTGCGGCATAAACGTCCCGCATAACATCATCAAATGGACGTGAAATTTCCCGACCACGGGTAAATGGAACAATGCAGTAAGTGCAGCAATGGTCGCAACCCTCTTGAATTGGAATATATGCCAAAACAGAACTTTCCGATACGGGTGGCAATGAATCAAATTTTTCCAAACCAGATAAATCAATGTTTAATAATCTGGCGTCCGGGTTTTCCAAAATTTCGGGTAATTTATGGTAACTTTGCGGCCCCAGAACAAAATTAAGGTCTGGCATTCTGCGAAATGAATTTGCGCCTTCTTCTTTGGCGACGCAGCCAACGATTCCAAACAGAGCGTCTGGTTTTTTATGGTCGCGAATGCGTCCCAATTCTGAAAAAACTTTGTTGGATGCTTTTTCACGAACTGCGCAAGTGTTCAAAACAATCAGGTCGGCCACAGACACATCATCGGTCGGTGTCAGACCGCGCGCGCGCAGCATGGCATCTATTCGTTGCCCGTCATAGACATTCATCTGGCAACCAAAAGTTTTGATGTAAAATGTTTTAATCATGAAAGTTTTTCGCGTAAAATTTCATTCACGGCGGCGGGGTTAGTGGTACCACCAGATTTTTTCATAATTTGACCCACGAAAAATCCCAGCAGCCCGACCTTGCCATTTTTATATTCAGCGACCTGATTTGGGTTTTCTGCGATAACCGCATCAACAATTTTTGCAATCGCGCCGGTATCGGTTACTTGCTTCATACCAAATTTATTTGCGATGTCGCGTGGCGTGCCAATTTCGCCATCCAACATTTTTATGAAAATGTCTTTGGCTTGCTTGCCATTGATCTCGCCGCTTTGCGTCATATCAACCAGTTCGGCCAAATCGGTTGGCTTCATTTCAAATTCTGGGTGTGCGAATAATTCTGAAATCATCCAGTTTGCAACGCCCTTGGCGCGCGCTGGCACGCTGTCAACCGCAGATTCAAACCAGTTTGATATTTCAACCGATTCGGTCAGGCGCGCGGCGTCATATTCCGACAGCCCCAGCTGTTCAATATATCGCATGCGTTTTGCCATTGGTAATTCAGGCATTGTTTTACGAATTTTTTCAATCTGGTCATCGGTAATAATCAATGGCAATAAATCTGGATCCGGGAAATAACGATAATCCAACGCGTCTTCTTTACTGCGCATTACACTGGTCGTGCCGGAATCCTGATTATAGTGCATTGTATCCTGGCTGACTTTTTCGCCATTTTCGTAAAGCTCTATCTGACGATGTGCTTCGAATTCAATGGCGGTTTTTATAAATTTAAATGACACCATGTTTTTTGTTTCTGTGCGTGTGCGAAAGTTTTTCTCGCCAACCTTGCGAACCGATACATTAACGTCACAGCGCATTGAGCCTTCTTCCATATTTGCATTGCTGACACCAGTCGCGCGCGCGATTTCACGAATTTGACGCAGGTATCTTTCGGCCTCGTCCGGGCTGGTGATAAATGAATTATTTTCTGGATTTTTCACATCCAAGAATGTAACGATTTCCAGTAATGCAACACCACAGCGATTTAAATCCACAAAAGATTTAGTTGGATGTTTGTCGTGCATATTTTTTCCAGCATCTTGTTCCAGGTGCGCGCGTTCAATTAAAACCTTTTTCATGCCGCCATTATCAGATTCAATTTCAATCCATCCACGACCGACAACTGGTGGCAATTCTGGTGGCTGTGAAATTTGATAGCCGCTGGGCAGGTCGGGATAGAAATATTGTTTGCGCGCAAAAATACTGCGGCGGGTAATGTCGGCATTGATTGCCAGACCAAAACGAATCGCCTGGTTCACACATTCGGCGTTCAGGACGGGCAGCATACCGGGCATAGCCGCATCAACCATAGAAACCTGGGTATTGGGCGCAATGGTTGGATTATAATCTGCGGACGCACCGGAAAATAATTTGGATTTGCTTAAAACCTCGATATGGGTTTCCAAACCGATAACCAGTTCCCAATCCCCAGTTTTACCCTTGATAGTGTATGTCATTTAAAATACCTTCATTTTTTCTAGCGCATCAAAAACAGTGTCTGCTATAAATTCGTGACCCGCAGAATTTGGATGTTCGTTGTCTGCGTATAATTTTTTTGCTTCTGGTGTATTCCATAAATCAAATTGTTTTATAACAGGCACATCATATTGTTTGCATATTTCTGCGATTTTTTTATTATATTCGATAATATCTTTTTCCAAAGTATAACAAGGCGCGTCAAACCACCCATAAGATGCTTGCTCGGAATTCTTTTGCGGTATCATTTCCATAACAATTACAGTTCCGATATGTTTTTTTGCCAGTGGTAATACGCGGTGCCAATATTCCAAACGCAAATGTTCAGATAAATCTGTAGGGGTATTTATATCAGGGCTGCGGACCAAATCATTTTGACCACAAAATATAAGCAGAATATCAATTTCCCGGGTCATACATTCGGCGCCCAAACGATGATACATATCATAAATTCTGTCGGCGTCTTGCGATATATTATTAAATCCCAATTGTCTTGGATATTTTTTTAGTAATTTTTTTGATAATCTGCCAAACCAGCCAATTCCTTCATCGTCCTATAACCATTAGTTACGCTATCGCCAAGCGCGGCAATAATTTTATAAAAAGGGGTTAAATCGCTGTTTTTATTTTCTATCATTTTGTTTCTTCCTTTATCCAGCCCAGATAATCATCGCTGCCGTTGATAATTGGGATTGCGATAATTTGTGGAACATCATAAGAATGATTTTTGCGTATAATCTGTGCAACCTGATTAAATAATTCTGTTTTGGTTTTTATGGTCAGTAAAATTTCAGGCTTGTTTCTGACCGCGCCTTGCCACCAATAAGCGCTTTGGATATCGGACATTTGAACGTCCGCCACAAAATGTTGTGGCAATAAAGCGTCTGTTATTTTGGTCGCTTCGGCCGAATCGTTTGCTGTTGTAAAAATTATGCAGTATTCGGTCATTTTTATTCCCCCATAACCGATGTTGGGCGGTTGTCCAGATTCGCAAATGTTTCAATATGTTTTGCAAGTTGCAAAACGCGCGCGTCATCAAAGTTTTTACCAACAACCTGCATTCCCAATGGTAAACCGTCCGCGCTGCGACCCGCTGGAACGCTGACCGCCGGAACGCCCGCCAAATTCATTGCAACCGCGAAAAAGTCCAATGCAATTGCCTCGATCGGGGATAATTCTGCGTTTAATGGAATTGCTGGGCCACTGCTGGATGGGCATATGATAAAGTCGCATTTTTTGAATGCATCGTCAAAAGAATTTGCAATCATTCTGCGAACTCGCGCGGCCTGCATAAAATAAACCTCGTAACTTTCGGATGATAAAACTGCCGTGCCAATTATGCAGCGGCGCTGGACATCAAACCCCAGTCCCGATGCGCGGGTTTTCATATATGTATCAATTAAATCCGAACCTTCGGTGCGCATGCTGTATCGCATTCCGTCATAGCGCGCCAGATTGCTGGATGCCTCGGCAGGGGCGATAATATAATAAGCCGCCAATGCGTCCGAGATGTTTGGAATTGAAACTTCGACAATTTCGGCGCCCGAATCTTTCATGTCTTGGATTCTTTTTTCCCAAACGGATTTCATATCGTCAGAAATTTCAACATCCGAAAATTCTTTGATTATACCAATTTTCAAACCCTTTAGACTGATGGCTGATAGCTGTGGGCTGATGGTTGAATTTGCGCTGGTGCTGTCTTTGGGATCGTGTCCCGCCATAGCAGATAGCATAAGTGCGGCGTCGTCAATAGTTCTGGTGACACAACTCATGGTATCCAAACTGGACGCAAATGCGGTGCAACCCCAACGCGAACATAATCCGTATGTTGGTTTCATTCCGACCAATCCTGTTACCGATGCCGGATATCGAACAGAACCACCAGTGTCGGTTCCGGTCGCAATTAATGCCAGTCCGCCCGCAACCGCAGAAACAGATCCAGACGAAGATCCCCCGGGGGATAATCTTTTTTCGCGTGAATATGGATTTACCGCTGGGCCAAATGCGCTGAACCGACCAAGTGTTCCCATTGCAAATTCATCCAGATTTGTTTTTCCCAGCAATGCTGTTCCAGCGTCCGCCAATTTTTGTGAAACGGTTGATTCATATTCTGGAACAAAATTTTCCAAAATTTTTGATGCGGCGGTTGTGCGTATGCCACGGGTTGCGAATAAATCCTTCATGCCAAGTGGGATACCGTCCAGCACTCTTGCGGTGCCGTTCGCATATCGTTTGTCAGATTCCGCCGCATCCGCCAATGCGCGTTCGGGTGTAGTTGTAATATAGCAATTTAATTCCGCACCATATTTTTCTATGCGGTCCAAATAAGCGCGCGTCAATTCAGTCGCAGAAATTTTCTTTGTGCGTAATTGTTCCAGTGCGTTGGTCAGTGTCAGATCTATCAGATTCATTTTATTCATCCATAACTTTTGGGACGGCAAAGTATCCACGGGACTTGCCAGCTTCATCAGGTGTGTTTGCCAAAACTCCGTCACGAATTCCGCCATCGGTTACAGCGTCCGCGCGCAGGGGTAGGGCGTGTTCGGTTGGCGTCAACATTGGTTCAATCCCAGTTGTGTCAATTTTTTGCAGTTTATCAATCCAATCAACAATGGAATCAATCCTCATTTCAGCCAGTTTTTCGTCTGAAACCTCTATCCTGATTAGTTTGGCGAATTTTTGCAGTTGTTCTTTTGTGAATGCCATAATTGTTGCTCTTTATAAAATAACGTTTATAATCATACCATGGCATTGACAGATTTCAAGGATTTTCCGCGTTATGGGCGCATTTTGGGTATCGATTGGGGGACCAAGCGGGTTGGTTTTGCTGTATCCAGTCCGGACCAGGATTTTGTATTCCCACGGGAAATTGTTCGAGGGGATAATTGCAAAGAACAAATAAAAAATCTGATAGAATCTGAAAATATCGTTGGCATAGTGCTGGGGCTGCCATTATACGCGGATGGGTCGGATTCAGAAACAACGAAAATGGTTCGGGAATTTGCCGCAAATCTGGCAAAAGAAACGCCCGCGCCAATTGTATTTATCGAAGAAAATTTGACCAGCGTAGAAGCATCTGAAATGCAAAATGCAAAAGGCAAAAGGCAAAAGGAAATAGATTCCGAATCTGCCGCTATAATATTGGAAAACGGCATAGCCATGATAAAAAGGACACATAATGTTTGAATGTGAAACCAAAGAATTGATTGCAAAAATTAATGCTGCGGAATCAATCGCGATTGTTGGGCATAAAAACCCAGACCTGGATTCTATGGGCGGTATGCTGGGGTTGGCCAAGATGATAGAGATTAATTTTGGTAAAAAGCCGATGTGTTTGTATGATGGGAACATTCCCGCATACCAGGATTTTTTGCCAGGTCGTGATGAATTGGTTTATGTCGGAAAATTGCCAGAAACATTTCACGCGGATTTATTAATTTGTGTCGATATTGCAGATTCAAATAAGCAATTTGGGGATTTTAAATCGGATGTTTTTTCCCGTAGCAATTTTATCGTAAAAATAGATCATCACCCAGATTCTGAAAAGTTTGGTGGTATAAATATAGATGATGAAACCGCATCCGCTGCTGCAGAAATAATTTATGATATTGCGCATATTGCGGATTGGAAAATCGACCCAGATTCAGCGAATTGTTTATTGGCTGGTATTGTTCATGATACCGGGACATTTAAATGGATTAGAAATTCTGGTCCGTTGAAAGTTTGTGCAGACTTGGTGGATTTGGGCGCATCAATTGAAATGATTTTGGAAAAAATGAATTCTGCCCCCAAAAAGCATATTTTGGCATGTGGTCGTTCGGTTGCAACCGCAGAATTTTACGGAAATTTGGCTGTTGCAACAATTACTCGCACAGATTATAAAAATTTGGATGGCAGTGCGGTAGAAGTTTTGGATTCTTTGCGTCGTATCCCAGGGATGGAATATTTTGCATTATTGACTCAATCGCATGAAGACAAAATCCATATTTCTTTACGTGGACGAACAAAGCCGGTTAATGAAATTGCGGCAAATTTTTTTTCAGGTGGTGGACACAAACTAGCATCGGCTGGAATTTTTTATGGCAGTTTGGATGATGCCAAAAAAGCGGTTATTGCTGCGTTTTCGGGCTGTTAAATTTTTCCCGCGCTGCCCATTACATTTATATTTTTGTCTTTATAAAGCTGGGTCATTTTATCCCGTGCCGCAGACAGGTAAGTGCGTGGATCAAAGTTTTCTGGATTTTCATATAATGCCCGTCTGACCCCAGCGGTAAATGCCAAACGCGCGTCAGAATCGACATTAATTTTACAAATATTCATTTTGCGTGCAGCAATCAGTTGTTCAGTTGGAATTCCCATTGCGCCGGTAATTTTTCCACCAAATTCATTTATTTCACTAATCAAATCTTGGGGCACAGATGACGCGCCATGCAATACCAATGGAAAATCGGGCAATTGTTTTTGAACATCTTCCAATATATCAAAACGCAATTTATCGGTTGGATACTTCATTTTATATGCACCATGTGAAGTGCCAATAGAGATAGCCAATGAATCAACCCCGGTCAATTTTACGAATCGGACAACATCGTCAGGGTTCGTGTAGTGGGTTTCGGTAACATTCAAATCATCTTCTATGCCGACCAGTGCACCCAATTCAGCCTCGACCGAGACGCCATATTTATGGGCATAGTCCGCGACCTTTTTTGATATGGCAACATTTTCATCAAATGATTTACTGGACGCATCAATCATAACGGATGAAAATCCCGCATCAATGCAGTCCTTGCAAATATCAAAGTCCGCCCCATGATCCAGATGCAGCGCAATTGGAATTTCCAGTCCGGGAGCGGCCGCACCGACCATTGCCATCAAAATTTCAGTGCCAACATATTTTCGCGCGCCACTGGACACCTGTAAAATAACGGGCGATTCGGTCTGGACGCATGCAGATAACACCGCTTGTAATTGTTCCAGGTTGTTGAAATTATAGGCTGGAACGGCATATCCGCCGCGCAAAGCGTCCCGCAACATAGTGTCAGTATTCACAAATCCGAATTCTTTGTATTTCATAAGTTTGATTATATCACAAAATGCCGACAAAATAAATCTTGACAATACAAATAAACATTTTATAGTTTTGTCAAACAGCAAAAGGATTTTTCTATGAAAAAACTGATTTTATCTTTTTTGGCGACCGCGGTTTTGTCTGGTTGTGCATATACTCACTATAAAACCGAAGCAAGTTATGTCCAGTCGGGCCATGATTGCATCGTAAAAATTGCCGAATGGGGCGTGGTTGATCGCACCAACAAAGATGCAAAAAGCCGTGTGGTTTATCCAAACACTGCCTGTGCAGAGTTGATGGGTAAAAAATCCGCACCACAAAAAGCAACAATAACAATTCACAGCATCAGACGCGTTTATATGCAGAATAACTGCAAAGCGTCATATGGCACTTGGTGCAAATAATTAAAAATCCCGCGATTGCGGGATTTTTTATATATCCAAATCTTTTATAAATCTGGCGTGTTCAGTTATGAACTTGAATCGGAACTCGGGTTTTTTACCCATCAGTTCTGTTACCAGTGTTCTTGTTTTTTCGGTGTCTTCGGTGGCGTCTTCGGTTTTTGGGGGCAATTCAACCCGAATCAAACGTCTGGTTTTTGGATTCATGGTTGTTTCTTTTAATTGGCTTGGCATCATTTCGCCCAACCCTTTGAACCGAGAAATTTCCAGTTTTTTGCCCTTGTATTTTGTTGCCTTTAATTCATCCAGTTGCTCGTCCGTATCAACATAAATCGATTCGGTTCCATGCGTCAATTT
>CAZHPG010000016.1:0-8513 GCA_964534055.1 uncultured Muribaculaceae bacterium
GTCTACAACGACCCGGGATTTGTATTTTCTGTAATTGCAATCATCGCGATTATTGTCGCATCGTCCTTTGGGCTGCATATTTTTCCAATCGCACCGATTCATGTTTTACCCGATTCGGTCGCCGATGCTGCTCTTTACGTATGTCCGGCCGCCAGTGAAACATTTGATGAAGTCGCACGGCAATTATCATATGCACGCAATTCTTTGACCATTGTTTTCTTTTTCATATTCATACTGTGGCTTTCCATGATTGGATGGTCGATGTATCAAAATTTATTAAAAGATAAGTTCGAAGAAAAAAGCTGGCAAAGCATTATGTTTCTGGGAAAACTTCTGTTTTGGATGACAATCATAATTACAATTTTAATGCATGCACCAAACCAGTATCGACGTGTCAATTTGACTGGTGCAGATGGGGACTTTGTATTATGCGAATCTAATGATCCTGCATCGCGTCCAGTTCACAGCACAGCCGTTCACAGCGGCCATTAAAAATCCCCTTGACTCAATTCCGCAGATTTCCTACGATTCGGACAAGCAGGAAGGAAAAATCTGCCTGAAACCAAAACTCTAAAAAGGAGAACCCTATGAACAAAATGGAACTGATCGAAGCCAACGCAAACGAGACCAACACAACCAAAGCGCTGACAAGCGAATTTTTGGATTCTTTCATCAAGACCGTTACAAAAGTTTTGAAAAAGAAAGGCGAAGTCCGTTTGGTCGGATTCGGTACCTTTACAACTGCAAAACGTAAAGCAACAACTGGCCGCAACCCACAAACTGGCGCTGCCATCAAAATTGCAGCATCCACTCAGCCTAAATTCAAAGCTGGCAAAGCTTTGAAAGAAGCGTTGAATTAATAAGGGTGTTCAGTCGGATAAAATCCCGCTTGCGCGGGATTTTATTTTGCACTATACTTTGCTTGTCAAACCAAAAGGAAGGCAAAATGGCACCAAAAAAAACAATCAAACGCGCTGCCCCTGTGGCAAAATCTGCCCCTGTTGCAGCAGCACCATCATGTAACCTTGGCGGGGGCTGCGGATGCGGTTGCCGTTGCGGGTTTATGAAAAAACTGATTATTATGTTGCTGGTATTTGCAGCGGGCTTTGCAACATGCCACTTTATGTGCATGAAAAAAGGATTTCATGGATTTCATCATGAAAGACGTATGCCCCAGGAAATGTTCGTGAATGGATGCTTGGACACTGCCAAGATACAAAACGAAAGAATGCTGCAAAGAGTAACCACTGCTGATAAAAACGCCGATGGCTGCATCACCATGGAAGAAATGGATGCACATCGTGCAGAAATGCGTGGCGAGCCAGGCATGGAACCAACACCAGAAATGGGTCCAAAACCAGAAGTGGCCGGCAAACCAATGATGCGTAAATAAAAGTATCATTTATAAAAACCGCCCTATTGGGCGGTTTTTTACAACTCATTTTTGTTTTGCTAGATAATCATCCATAAAACTAATCCAATCTGGCGCATTATTTTCATTAAAAAATTGATGCAAGAATAATACCATTATTTCATGCCGTTTTGCCGCTTCCTTTTTCCCGGGTTCGGTTAACATTAAATTTTTTATTTTAAATAACTTTTCAAAAAAATGATCCATTGTTGGATTATTACTTTTTTTATATTGTTCTACACTTGGCTCTGTTATCGGAAACCTGTAACTATCCCAAAAGGGTCGCCCTTTTGAATTATTATACTCTATGGTTCTTACAATTCCAATCGCCCCAATCGAATCACACATATCTGCATCTGACACTATCATGCCTTCCATGCTTTTGGGCATTATGCCGGCTAAACGTTTGCTGAAACCCATATTATTTATATTATTCAAGACAACTGATTGTATATCATTATCAATATTATTATTTATTAAAATTGTTTTTGCATTTTTTAAACTTTCAGCATTTTCTCCAAAAAATTTATAATCATCAACATCATGTAATAAAGCGGTCAAAGTGACAATTTCAGGATTTGCATTTAATGATTCACAAAATTCAAGACTTATATCTTTTACTCTTAAAATATGATCCATACCATGCCCATGCAAAGCCTTACCCATAATGTCTTTAATTTGTTTTTGAATACTGCCATAATCCATCATTTAAAACTCTTATGTTTTATAAAATAATTCATTCAAAAAAATCCCGCGATTGCGGGATTTTTTTTATTTCGAGCCACCCCAGAATTTCCATCCTGGTTTTTTGTCGCCTTCGTCGCGACGTGGGCCACGATTTCCACCAAAGCCACCTTCGCGAGGACCGCGGTTTGAACGACCACCAAAGCCGCCTTCGCGATCATTGCCACGGAACGAGGAACGACGTTCTTGGAACTTTTTCGCCGATTCTTCATCGCGCTGTATCAGTTTCAATGTAGTGACAGATAATTTTCCATTTCTGACTTCGTCATCAAACTCCACAACGTCATTTTCATTCAAAAACCGAATATCTGCTTCTTTTAATGCGGACGAATGAACGAACACATCATCTTTGTTGCCGGTTTCATTGGCAGTGTCTGGTGTAATAAAACCAAAGCACTTTTTACCGTTATACCATTTTACTTTTCCTTGACGCATAATTTAACCTTTCGTTTATGCTTGTTCTGGCATGGCGAAGCCACGTCCCGTTGATTGTGCTACATCTTTACCGCCAAATCAAGAAAAATCTAAAAATACGAAGATATGCCTATATTTTCTTTTTATATGCAAAAACCAGTGGTTCCAGATGGTCAATATACGCTTTATCAATCAATGCCTTTGGTATTTTAATGCTGCTGTTTTGTCCCGCCGACATTTTGGGCAATTCTTCATCGTTTTTAGCATTTATGATTTTATCCAAAACTATTGAAACCTTTGCCGAAACACTTGGCGGAATGAATGTAATTTCATCGCCCTGCTTTATTTCATTACGCAACTCCATAATCAAATAATCCCCAGCAGAATTTGTAATTACACCCGCTGCCTGGTAATTGGAATCTGACCGAGTGGTTTCAAAATTATGTGCATCCGCCGATAGTTTTCCGTGAAAAAATGCATCTGTATAACCCCGCGTTTCCAATACATTCAAGTCAGCCATAAATGGCGCGGGATCAAAGTTTTTTGGATTATCAAAATACGAATCAATCGCATTTCTGTATGCGCGAACTACACTGCCGACATAATACTCGCTGCGGTTGCGACCCTCTATCTTTAACGAATCTGCGCCGCTTTCCAGAATTTGCGCCAAGTGCGGCATCAAGCATAAATCTTTGGAATTCAGAATGTATGCGCCGCGATCATCTTCGTCCAGCCCCATTTCCAAACCGGTTTCTTTTTCACGCAGAACAACATCGTATTTCCAGCGGCAAAGTTGGGCGCACGCACCGCGGTTTGACGGACGTCCCGTAATAAAATTCGACAACAGGCAACGGCCAGAATAGCTCATACACATTGCGCCATGAACAAATATTTCCAATCCGATATCTGGGCATTTTTTACGAATTTCTTTGAATTCCGCATGTGATACTTCGCGCGCCAAAACGCATAAACTGGCGCCCGCTTTTTGCCAAAACTTCACCGTGTTTGCCGAGCAAATATTCGCCTGGGTCGAAATGTGTATCGTCATATTGGGGAAATTTTCGCGCACCCACATTAAAACCCCGGGATCGGATACTATCAAAGCGTCCGGCTGCAAGTATTCTATGGTTTCTTTGACCCTGGGCAGCAAAGCATAATCATTGTCATGCGCAAACAAGTTAAATGCCAAATATACTTTTTTGCCCCTGGAATGGGCAAATTCAATCCCCTGCTTCATTTCTTCGGTGGTGATTTTAGCGCGTGCGCGCATTGAAAATCCAGGTATTCCCGCATAAACAGCGTCTGCGCCGTATAAAACTGCGGTTTTTAATCCGTCCAGCGTTCCCGCTGGTGCCAATAATTCTGGTTTTTTTATCATGTTTTCTATTTTTAACCGATATTTATAGAAACACAATATATTATTTTTTATAAAAAGGTTGAAATCCAAAAATAAAAAAGTTAAAGTGAGGGCTACGCCGGATTAGCTCAGCTGGTAGAGCATCTGATTTGTAATCAGAGGGTCGTTGGTTCGAATCCGACATCCGGCACCATTATTTCATTATTTAATCAATCCCCATTTTATGCTATAATTTATTTATGAAATTTCGCGTTCTGTCTTTTTTTCTTCTGCTGCCCTTTTCTGTATGGGCTGCTGATTTTCCAGATGCCGGCGCAATCGGACAGGGTCAAGATGTTCTGAAACTTTCCGCTGGTGGGTTTCCCGAAACTAAATATGACCATTCTTTTACAGATCGCGTTGCCGCCATGGCCGAAGGCTATGCGCCGTATGAATCCGAATACTCGGACGATGGGACATGTATAAAAAACTGCGCTTATGCGGGCATGAGCGTGGACACCGAAGCGAAACGACTGGAACGTGATGCCGCAATCATCCAGCAAAAGATTTCCGAATATTGCGCACAAAATCCCAAAGATTGCGAACCGCCCGCGCCCGCTGTCCAACCAGAATCAATTACAACAACTGTTACGACCACGACCACAACGCCAACATATACACCGGCGCCGCGTACTTGTTCGTCATTAAATTTTGCCACGCCCGTGAACCAAACAATTCCGTTGGGATTTCCTTTGCTGGGCAAACCGTTTATTACGTCACACTTTCAGCCAGCCAGAAAAAGTCCGGCCGATGGCAAAGTGCGCGATCACACTGGGGTTGATTTTGGGGTTCCGTTCGGCACATCAATTTTCGCACCTGCGCGTGGAATCGTGCAAAGCGTGTTCTATGACGCTACATGTGGCAAGGGCGTTATCATAAAGCACAGCAGTGGATTTTCAACTGGATACTGCCATTTATCTGATAATTCATTTGTAAGAAAAGGCGCAAGCGTTAGCGCCGGATGTCTTATTGCAAAAAGTGGAAACTCGGGGCGGTCGACCGGACCACACTTGCACTATATCGTTTTCCTGAACGGACAGAAAGTTCCACCGGAAAAGTTTATACGGTAATTAACTTAAAATTTCCAATAATTTGGCGGCGGCGATTGCGGTCGCTTCTTTTTTAGATGCGCCCTGACCTGATGCATTTTTGCCAAGCGCGGAAACATTTACATTAAACATTGGACTGTGCGATTTGCCGATTTCATCAATAAATTCATACTCGGGCAATGCACCGCCGCCGTTTTTCTGAACAAATTCTTGTAATGCTGTTTTCGCGTCTTTTGGCGGACGAACATCGCGCGCCGCAATTTTCGCCCAAATATTAACAATTTCAGATTGCGCTGCGGCAAAACCACCGTCCAGAAAAATTGCGCCCAAAACAGATTCCATCGCGTTCGCCGCGATATGATTCATCTTGCCCGCCGTCATATGTCCATGACGAATTTTTTGCACAAAGCCGTATTCTTTTGCGACCTCTGCCAATGTATCTGTTGAAACCAATACTGCATGCCGACGCGCCAAATCGCCCTCGGTCTCGTTTGGGAACATTTCATACAACATTATCGCAACCGCCAGCCCCAGAACCCGATCACCAATGAATTCCAAACGCTCGTTATTATTTACAGCGTCTGCGCCGGATTGTGTCAACGCCAGGTCAAACAACTTTGTATCTTTGAATTTGTATTTTAGTTTTGTCATTTTATGCCCCGTATTTTCCGCGTTTGATTGGACGATATGAAATTGCTTCGGCCAAGTCCTGTGTTTCTACTTTATCACTTCCACGCAAATCTGCAATCGTTCGCGCAATTCTTTTTATCCGTTGATATCCACGTGCGGACATTCCCATTTTTTCCGCCGCTTTATTCAGAAATTCTGTTTGATCATCAGTCAGGGCAAGTGCAGCGTCCAAATCTTTCCCGTCCAATTGCGCGTTCATTTTTCCCTGACGTGCAATCTGTTTGGCGCGCGCTGCAACAACACGGGCGCGAACCATTGCGCTGGTTTCCCCGGGCTGCTTGTCATCCGTCATTTCCCACGGATTTACAGCGTCCACATCGACATGAAGATCTATGCGGTCCAATAATGGCCCGCTGATTTTATTCTGATATGCTTCGGCGCAACGCGGCGCCTTGGAACACGACAGAGCCGCATTACCCAAATGTCCACAAGGGCATGGATTCATCGCAGCAATCAACTGGAACTGGGCGGGGTAAGTCGTTGTTTTCTTTGCCCGCGAAATCATAATTTTCCCATTTTCCATTGGCTGGCGTAAAATCTCTAGCGTCGCACGTTGGAATTCTGGCAATTCATCCAAGAATAAAATTCCCGCATGCGCCAATGAAATTTCCCCAGGCTTTGCATCTGTTCCGCCGCCAGCCAATGCGACCGCACTGGCCGTATGATGAACCGCGCGAAATGGACGGGTTGATACCAGACTTTGTTCGTTCAACTGACCTGCAACTGAATAAATCATGGACACATTTAAAATCTCATCCGGTGTCATTTCCGGCAAAATTCCGGGCAATCTGGATGCCAGCATAGTTTTACCAGATCCGGGCGGCCCCACCATCAGCATTGCATGTCCGCCGGCCGCTGCAATTTCCAGCGCACGCTTTGCTGCGTGCTGGCCATGGACTTCTGCAAAATCGCCAACATTAGAATTATTATGTTTTGGTGCAATTATTTCTGGCACTGGTAAAATTTGTGTTCCACGGAAATGGTTTATTAAATCCAAAATATGCGCAGGCGCCAAAATGTTTGTGTGCCCGGCCCAACGCGCCTCGGCCCCATTTTTCGCCGGACAAATTATTCCCATACCATTTTTATTTGCCCAAACGCTGGCCGGTAAAACCCCATTTGTTTTTTGGATTGCGCCATTCAGACCAATCTCGCCCATAATTACATATTTTGACAGCGCATCTTCTGGCAGAATTTCCATAGCGCACAATATCCCGCACAAAATCGGCAAGTCAAAATGAGACCCTGTTTTTTCAATGTCGCTGGGCGCCAGATTTATCGTCAATTTTTTATTCGGCAGCGAAACATTTAATGATGCCAATGCATTTTTGACCCGCATCTGCGATTCCTTGACCGCGCGATCAGGCAAACCAATCAGAAAAAAATTCTGTTCGGACATACCGGCGGTCATTTGAACCTGGACCTCGATCCTTGTCGCTTCCAATCCGTTGAAAATTAAAGAGTTCAGTGAAATCATAACTGAAATAATAATGCTTGCGCGTATTTAATTCAAGGTCTAAAATGCCCGCGAAAGAAAGAGAATTAAAATGACCAAAAAATACCGCAGCACTACCAGTGAATGGATTAATACTTTATTTTGGGCGGGCATTATCGCTATCGTTTTCCGCAGTTTTTTACTGGAACCATTTAACATCCCATCCGGCAGTATGATTCCAACATTGCAGGTTGGCGACCATATCTTTATTCAAAAGTGGTCTTATGGTTATTCCAGATATTCATTCCCATTTGGTTCATGGCATATTTGGGATGGGCGCTTTATGGCATCAGAACCAAAAATGGGTGATGTAGTCGTTTTCCGCAACCCTGCAAATGAATCATTGGATTATGTAAAACGACTGATTGGAACGCCAGGCGATTCAATCCAGATGATTGCAGGACGGCTGTATATCAATGGCAAGCAGGTAGAACGCGAAAACCCGCAAAGATATATCATAGCGCATCTGCCAAAAGAAATACGCAGTGTAGGCTTTTATAAAGACAATATAGCCATCAAGGGCAATCAACTGTTTGTTGATAACGCGCCAGCGAACTTTAGATATACTATCGAGTATAAAACCAGCAACGAATGTATGGCATCGCAAATTTGCATGAATGGCGGAATTGATGAATTGACTGAATGGACCGAAATTTTACCAAATGGTGTTCATCATAAAATTATCGAACGCAGCGATAATGATCAATATGATAACACCCAGTTATTCAAGGTTCCCGATGGGCACTTCTTTATGATGGGCGATGACCGCGATTGGTCTGCGGACAGCCGCGCCAGTGTCGGTATGGTTCCGCGTGATAATATAATGGGCCAGGTTTGGTTCGTGTGGTATTCACACAATTACTATTCCCCATTATTGTTTGCTTGGAATTGGATGGATAAAATCAGATGGAACAGAATTGGATTGGGAATTAAATAAAAAACGCGGCGTTTGCCGCGTTTTTTTTAAAACTCGAACCTTATTCCGACCATTGCTGTGCCATAAAGCATATTTTCTGTGCTGAAAATGTCTTTGGATTTGGCACCGGCTTC
Organism: uncultured Muribaculaceae bacterium; assembly: GCA_964534055.1. GTDB lineage: Bacteria > Pseudomonadota > Alphaproteobacteria > Rs-D84 > Rs-D84 > WRCA01. The sequence goes on from CAZHPG010000016.1 coordinate 8,250, forward strand.
CGCATCAGCCGCTGCGGAATTATTCAACGCCCATTTAACCTTTGGCAAATATATCAACCGAACGCCTATATCCAAAAATACATTGGTATCCAAACCATACGAAAATCCCAATGCCCCAAGTCCAGCAACATTTTGATTTGATGTTTCAGATGTATAAAAATTCAATGGAATTTCGCCCTCATTATTAGCAAAATCCTGCATTGATGCCTGACCAGATAAATTACCATGCAGATCGGTCAAATTCAGAACGGTTGTGGTATCTGC
>CAZHPG010000017.1:0-8468 GCA_964534055.1 uncultured Muribaculaceae bacterium
AATTTTCGGCTGACATCAAATGATTTTCCACCCGTCAAGGTTATCGCCAGCGCCAAAGCCATCAACATAATTCCGAAAAAAAACGATACAAGTGTTTTCATTTATTTTTTTATTCCCCAGGATACGCATGAAAATCCGTAACATAATAACCCATGGTTGCTGGATATCCATCAGACGATTTAGCTGTGCGCGCGAATGCTTCGATCTTTTGTATTCGGTCCCCACCCATTTTCACATTGGCGGTAATGCGCCATAATCCGCCCTTATCCGAAATTTCACCCACAGGTATTGCGCGAATTGAATCGGCCACAACAAACCATTCTTCGCCGGCCGCCGCACGCGCGCGAAAATCACCATCTACAACCTGTAAAAAATCAGAGAACACACTTTCCCCAGTGGCACAGCAAACATTGCACTTTGTCGCGGGCGCATTGTCATCCCAACAATTTGATTTTTCGCAACGACACCAATTAGCATCGTTTTCAGATGTATCACGTGAAATTCTGAACCAAAGTTTTACAAAGTTTCCAACTGTCGCCTCTTGCATTGCACGAGACGCGGAATACTCGATGCGATCTGTTCCGCCCAATACCGCCGTCCAAGTTGTTCCACCGCCAGAAATTGATACCAAAACAGGTTCCGCCCGACTGGCGCGCATGGTCCAAACCAACGCCCAAGAAAGTCCGGCAATTAATAAAAATAAAATAGCAGACCAAATTGCAAAGGCACGCGCCATCCCAAGATAGCGTGTTTCCGGAAACATTTTTGTATCGTAATCCGCCGGAAAATCCATGACGTTCACCTGTGCGCAATTTTATGCGCGATATACCATCATGCACGCACAAGGGGATAATTTTAATTCGTTATTGTCAAATCCGACACCAACTGGTTCGCGATCATAAACCTGACCACAGCCAGCCAGCGCAAAAACAACTAATAAACCCAAAAGAACTTTTTTCATTTTCCCACCTTTTCTTTTCAATGAAAATTATAGAGAATTTTCGCGCACCGCGTCAAGCCCAAACAATAATAAAAAACACAGGCCGCTGCTTTTTCACAACCTTGTAAATGCTAATTGACAAATTCATATATTTTGCTATATTCTAAATATGTCAAAAAATACTAAAGTTGTCTTTAACTATAAAAGATACGAATCCCTAGCTGACGCGTACAGAAGTATTGAAAATATTCCTGGCGTAATTAGTTATGACCAGTTTTTAAGCATAAAACCCAAAACTTTAAGCCACTGTTTTACTGAAGAGCAGTTAGAACAGTTACAACCTGTGCATGTAGAACCTGTAGAAAAAGATTATGAATATCTTACAATTTTTATCAATATTATCAGAGAGCTTGACCCCACTGGAATTCCCAGCGAAAATAATTTTGAAACCGCAAAATATATTATAAAAAATTTAGGGGCGCAAAACAATCTTGACGATGCAGAGGCAAAATTGCTGGCCGCAGCGAAACTTGAAATACAAAATTATACTTCCAGAATTGTGAAAAGCCGCTAGAACTGGGTTTCAAACGACAACAGGAATCTTTGCTCGCGGTCGTATTCGTTTATCTTTAACGGCCAACCCCATGAAAAATTCATTGGACCCATCGGCGTATTCCAATACACGCCCACACCAACACTGGTGCGCAAATCTTGATCTATAAAATTATCCCGGGCAACTGAACCGCTGGTTGTACTTAAAGTATATGTATATTCATCTTTTGGTGGTTTGCCAACCATACCATAATCTGCGAATACAAAACCTTTGACCTGGTATTCATCTGGAATAAATACTGGGAAATTTAATTGGGTGCTGCCATTAAGCTTCCATAATCCACCCAGCGCATAATTCTGATACGCCCAGTTTCTGGAACCCATCCCAGCAATTTGGAATCCGCGCATAGACTCGCCCCCCAAGAAATAACGATACACACGGCTGATATAATCATCATCCAGCGGCTGGACATAGCCGAATTCCAAACTTGATTTCAGCTGCCACTTGTTACCAAGGAAATTCAACATACCGGTAATGTCGCCGTTATAACGCATAAATGGTTCCGTGCTGATACCAAATCCAGTATACGCAATTCCTAAATTCGCAACCACGCCAGTATGTGTATTCTGGGTAAAATCCGTATCCAAATTCTGATATTTGAAATTAGTTCCCAATGTATAAAGGCTTGCCTGTTGCCAACGATTCTGTGTGTGTAAATCATAGTTCTGGTCAAACATTGCCGACAGACGCAATCCCTGGGTCCAGTGATCGGTCAGTTTCCACCCCAGTCGCCCAGCAACAGAAAAGCTGTCGCGATCGTATCCAAAGCTGCCCAATTTACCATAATTATACACCGTATAGTTTACATCAAATCCGGCAGAAAGCTCGCGCCCGAACAGATATGGTTCGGTAAATCCCATCATAACCTGTTTAGAATATTGCGATATGCTTCCCTTTAATTGCGCTATTTGGCCGCGCCCCATAAAATTCGTTTCCGTAATCCCCGCATCAACCATAAATCCATTAATGCTGGACCAGCCAACTCCACCAGATAACTCGCCCGTTGGTTGCTCTTCAATCTGGACATCAAGATTCATCAGATTCGCGTCTGCAACGCGTGATGGAACCATCTGAACATCTTTATAATAACGACTGCGCATCATTCTTTGACGCCCAGCCTCGATTTCCTGTAGTGAAAACGGGTCGCCCGCACGAATACCCAATTGTTGGTCTATGACGCTGTCAAATGTCCGAACATTACCCAGTATGTTTATACTGTCCAGATAAATACGATTCGTTTTCTGTATCTTGAAAGTCATGGAAATTGTTCGCGCAGTGTCATCTTTGTTTGGCACAACATCAACATTTATAAATGAATATCCACTGCCCGCGACAACACCACGTAATGCAGCAATAGTTGCCTCGACCTGATCAACATTGTAAATTTCGCCCTTGTCCATTTTCAATGCGTTATATAAATCTTCGTTATCGACATCTTTGAATGGGTTTTCTATTTTCAGATCGCCAACTTTGTAACGTGCGCCCTCTTCCACTTGGAACATAACCGAGTAATAGCGGCGATCGGATGTAAATGATCCCTGGGCTATTTTAACCTGAACATCAGCAAATCCATTGCGCATGTAAAACTGGCGCAGCATCTGGGCATCGTATTCAATTCTGTCTTCGTCATACACATCAAATTGTGCCATAACGCGCCACCATGCATGTTCGCGCGATAATACTTCGTCCCGCAGAGTGCGCGATGAAAACTTTTTATTTCCGTTAAAATCAATATCTTTGATATAGGTCGGATGACCCTCGGTAATTTCATAGACCACATTTACGCGGCCATCTTCCTGTTCTATTTTTTGCGGATTCACACGTGTTCCGAAAAATCCCTTGCGCTGATAGACCATCAAAATACGCTGGACGTCTGCACCAATTACTGATTCATCAAATGTGCCACGCTCTTTCAAAACCAGTTCTTTGCGCAGGTCATCGGTTGAAATATCGTCATTACCCTCGATAGTAACCTTGTTTATTGTCGGTGATTCCGATACATTTATTTTAAGAATTCCATTTTCTATTTGCGCATGCACACTGGAAAAATAACCGGATTGCTGCAGACGCTTTACAACCTGATTTACACCCTCGGCGGTCAAATCTTGCCCAATCTTGACATCGGCCAGTAATCGAACAGATTCGCCGTCCATGCGGCGATTGCCGTCTATATCCACACGCGAAATTATTTCAGCGTGTGATAGTGGTATAAAGGACAAAAGTCCCATAATAGTAAATAATGTTTTTTTCATCGCTGTGCAATCTAGCAATTTATAGTTTGCTTTTCAAGGATTAAAAGAACTTGTTTTTTGCCAGCTGACAATATAAAATTGCCGGAGTAAGGAAAGTCCATGTTATTTAAAAAGAAAAAAGAAACTAAAAAACCTCGGCATATCGCGTTTATCTGCGATGGAAATCGCCGCTGGGCACGCAATCGCGGAATGCCCGCTGTAGCCGGATACAAACTTGGTGCCGATGTCGTCGATAAATCGGCCGAATTCTTTATCGGGCATGGGGTATCAACGGTCAGTTATTTTCTGTTTTCAACTGAAAATTGGTTACGTCCAAAAAATGAAGTCGAATACTTGATGAATTTGATGACCGCCGAATTACAGCAGCACGCTGATACTGCCCATAAAAAAAATATCCGTATTAAAATTATTGGACGGCGCGACAGATTTTCCGCAAAAGTCATAAAAATGTTCGAACATATAGAAAAACAAACCGGGGAAAATACCGCTGGCACAATCGTAATGGCACTTGATTACGGCGGACAAGACGAAATATTGCGCGCAACAAACGCCGCGATTGCAGATGGCCGACCCGTTAATACTGACGATTTTGAATGCTTTATGGATTCGGGTGAATTATTGCCAATTGATTTAGTTGTCAGAACCAGCCAGGAACAAAGAATTTCCAATTTCATGCTGTGGAAAATGGCGTATGCTGAATTAATGTTTTATCCAAAATTCTGGCCTGCACTGGGCAAGCGGGATTTTGAAAAAATACTGGATGAATATTCGGACAGACAAAGAAGATTTGGGAAATAATTAGGGAGAGAAACAATGACAAATACCATGAAAAGAATTTTAACCGGTGGCGCAATGTTCTTGGCTGCATTGGGCGCGGGAATTGCCGAACACTATGGAATCCCGACTGTACGTTATTTGGCACCATTGGTTGTTGCAATTATGATTGTTGAAACCATGCTGCTGAAGATAAAGGATAAAAAGTTGTGCGCATTGCGTGTCGCTTTTGGTGCTTGGTTGATTTTTGTTGGCGTCAGCGCTTATTTCGTAGGCACACGTCCATGGATAGTTTTATTGCTGTTGGTGGTTATATCGGCCGCAGACATAGGCGCTTGGTTTTTTGGCCGATTGATAGGTGGCGAAAAAATGTGCCCCACTGTTTCCCCCGGGAAAACATGGTCTGGGCAAATTGCTGGTATTATTTGTGGAACGGCCGCCGCGGTGCTTTACGGATTGTTGGGCACGGATACGTTTATGCCGCAATTGATGTGGATTGGAATTTCAATTTCATTGCTGTCACAATATGGCGATATGATTGCCAGCGTATTAAAAAGAAAATTGGGAATCAAGGATTTTGGCAAAACTTTGCCAGGACACGGCGGATTTATCGACCGCTTTGATGGATGGATTTTGGTTTTACCAATCGTTTGGCTGGTTATGATGTAAGGTTTGAGGTTTTTTATGAATAATGAAATTATAGAAAAAATACAAAAGCTGAAAGGGAGAACCGCAATTTATTGGGATATGGATGGTACATTGACAGAATTGAGATGGAGCGGATATGTGGATTTTGCAGAAAAAAGACCATTGACACCAATCTTAGAATCCGCACGAATTTTAAGCAATAATCCCAATATTACAAGTTTCGTTTTGTCTCGTCTGCCGAATGAAAACAAGCATCCTTTTTGGTTATTTGATGAATCTGAAAAACATAAAAATATTTGGCTTGATAAATTCGCTCCTTTTATTAAACAAGAAAATAGAGTTTATACTAAAACTTGCGGTGAATCTGGAGAAATGCAACTTGCAAATTTTACGGATAAAATGGAATTTTTCAAGAAACTATTAGAAACTCAGAAAGAATATGATAATATTATTTTTGTAGATGATGATGCGCGGCAGCTGGCAAGTTGCTCTGAATTATGCAAAGAATTTCCGAAACTTATGCTTATTTATTCTTCGGAGTTTGTTGGATAAAAACCTTGGAAAGTAAAAATTAAAAAATTGATAAAGGAAAAGATATGAACGTAATTTTAATGATTATTGCTTTATTAATTGTTCTGGGGGCCGTGGTATTTATTCACGAACTGGGACATTTTCTGGCCGCACGTTGGGCGGGCGTTCGCGTTAATACTTTTTCAATCGGCTTTGGTCCCGCACTGATTAAATGGCATGATAAACATGGCACTTTGTGGAAAATATCTATTTTGCCATTGGGCGGTTATTGTGCGGCATACGGCCAAGAAGATATGTTCGACAGAAAAAAATATGCCGCATTATCACGCGCAAAAAAGCGTGGTCACTATCTGTCTGTTCCCGCATGGAAGCAGGCCATCATAGTTGTTGCTGGCGTTATGATGAACTTTATTCTGGCATGGGGGATTTATACATCTATGCTTGTGTCAAAGCCACGTATGGTTCAATTGCCAGTTGTTGGCCAGGTTATCCAGGGCAGTCCCGCATTTGTTGCTGGCGTGCGCGCTGGGGACACTGTTGCACGAATTGATGGGCAAAAAATCACCAACTGGGGTGAAATTATTTTGGGCAAAGAACTGGCCGGAAAACGCGACGCAGATGTAGTTTTAATTCGCGGGGAATCATTGGTCCAGGTTAAAATTGCACCTGGGGAAAGATGGGGTTTGGTCGCAGACGGAACAAGATCTGAATTGCAAAAGAAAAACATTTTCCAGGCCATGTACTGTGGCGCACGTGAAACATGGGTGCAAAGTAAAACCTTGGTTCGCGTGTTAAAGCAAATTATAACTGGCGAACGCTCTTCTAAACAACTGGGCAGCTTTATCACAATTGCCGAGGTCAGCGGTAAAGCGATGAGTTCTGGCATTTTCGCATTGCTGTCGATAATCGGGCTTTTGTCCGTCAATTTGGCAATCATCAATTTATTGCCTTTGCCGGTTTTGGATGGTGGATATCTTTTGATTCTGGGGGTCGAGGGCATAATTCGTAAAAAATTGCAGGGACGCGCAATGGACTTTGTTATTTTACTCGGCTGGATTTTAATCGCTGCGTTATTTGCATTCACAATGTGGAATGATATCGCGCGGGTATTTGGCTGGAATTAAAAATGCTTAAAACAGAACTTTCACGTATTGCATCGGATGTTGATAAAGTATTAGGTGAAATGATTCCGGGTGAACGTGTGGAATGGGTGGGTGCGCCCGCCAATGTTGCACGATATTCGGCACTGGACGCGGGCAAACGTTTGCGAACATTTTTATGCATCCAATCTGCAAATTTATTTGGCGTGGAATATGATTCTGCGTTGCGGGCTGGCGCATGTATTGAAATGGTGCATAACTTTTCATTAATACACGATGATATGCCATGCATTGATAATGATACTCTGCGCCGCGGGCGCGCATCCGCATGGGCAAAATTCGGCGAGTGTGATGCTTTATTGGGCGGGGATTATTTGCTGAATCGTCCATTTTTTATATTGGCAACAGATGAAAAGATTTCTGGGGACGCAAAAATCAGAATTGAATTGATAAAAATACTTTCCAAAATGACGGACGGGATGCTGCTGGGCGAATGGATGGATGTCAAAGCAGAAACAGGAAGTTTTCAAACATTAGATGAAGTAAATGAAATTCAATCATTGAAAACCGGATGTATTTTCAACGCCTGCACAATGTTTGGCGCCGTGCTGGGTAATGCAGATGATGCGGCACGCACGGCATTAAAGAAATTCACCGATGCAATGGGACTTTGCTTTCAAATCACAGACGATATTCTGGATGCAGTTGGTGATGAATCAAAGGTTGGAAAAACACTGCGCAAGGATGATGCCGCGGGCAAGGCAACATATATTTCCCTTTATGGATTGGATGGCGCGCGCGAACATGCAACGCGTCTGGCGGCAGATGCAAAATCAGCATTGGATATTTTTGACGGGCGCGCCGATAACCTGCGCGAATTAATGGATTATATGATTACACGTGAAAGTTAAAAAAACCGCCAAATGGCGGTTTTTATTTTTACACGCTCATAATATCGTGTTCTTTTTGTTTGGCCAGTGCATCAACATCTGATGCGCGGGATTCAAACACCTTTTGCAAATCATCTTCGTATCTGCGCTGATCATCTTCGGATATTTCTTTATCATCTTTGGCGCGTTTGATTTTACCCATCATATCTTGGCGAATATTACGCATGGAAATTTTGGCCTCTTCCGCATATTTACCGGAAACTTTGACCAGTTCTTTTCTGCGCTCTTCGGTAAGCGGCGGCAGATTTAAACGAATAACACCACCGGCGGTCATCGGATTCAATCCCAAACCAGATTCACGAATTGCCTTTTCCACAGCGGATGCATTTGATAAATCCCAAACAGAAATTGATAAAACCTGGGATTCAGGGGCAGAAACCGTCGCCACCTGGTCAACCGGCATTTCTGTGCCATACACAGGCACACGAATCCCGTCCAATAAATGAACAGATGCACGACCGGTGCGCAATCCAGTAAATTCGGATTTTAATACCTCTATGGTCTGGGCGGTTTTTTGCTCGGCTTCGGATTTAAGATTAGCGTAATCCATAAAAACTCCTTTTGTTCAAAGGTTAGCAAATTTGTTTGACTTTTTGCAATAAGAAATGTAGAATCCGCAGGTCAGAAATTTATTAGAATATGGTGTATGCGCCGTTTTTT
>CAZHPG010000018.1:0-8186 GCA_964534055.1 uncultured Muribaculaceae bacterium
GAAATGTTTTTGATACGCGCGATTCATATTCTTGGTCTGCAAAATTACAAACACATCAAAAGTATTAAATGGCTTGTCAATAAATATACCCTTGCCGAATTGGGCGCCCAAACGCAAATAGCCCTTTATCAATGGGGTCATTTGAGATTTCGCCATATTATCATCAATAAAATCTTTTTGCATGATGTTCATGTGGGTAAGTCTGGGATTGACACCTTCGGCCAATTTATCGGTTTCCACGGTCGCGCGCAAAGACAGTGGCGCAAGATGGTGGTAATAAAGATACGATATAGCCTGGGCCGCAATCGCAGGTTGGGTGCCAACCCATGATGCAACACCAAACATTAATACTATTTTTCTTTTTAAAATATAGTCCGTCATACCCATCCACAGCATGCGCATAACCAGTCCGCCTTCGCGATAAGATTCTTCGACACAGGCACGCGACATTTCCGCAATATTGCCGCGAATTTTTTTAATTTTCTTTAAATCAAATTCTGTTTCCGTGTAAAAACCGCCCATTTTTTCAGCGGCATCACGGTCAATGATACGATAGGTTCCAACTACTTTGCCATTATGAAAAACGGCCATATATTCGGCAAAATTATCATAACTGTCATATTCTTCGCGCAGATTTTTCTGTTCTTCTGTTGCACCGGCGCCCTCTTCTTCGACAAAAACCCGATACCGCAGTTGGCGAACTTGCTTTCTTTCTTCCTTGCTGCGCGTCAATCGGACTTCGAAATCGCGCACTTTAATAGCCATCAAATACTCCTTCGTATTCGCCAAGTATAATAAAGAATATGAATAGAATCAAGGGCAAAGGAAATGAAATAATAACGAAATTCTATTTCAGTTTTTCAGCCAATAATCCGATTGCAATTGCATACGAATTAGAATTATTCCATCTTTTAATCCGATAAAAATTCGGATAAGTCAAATAAGCAGTCCGGATTCCGACCAGCGTCTGGTCAGTATCACATACCAGTCCCGCAATCATATCCGAATTCGGCGCATCCGCAATCCCCAGCGCATTCCACTGGGTCAGCGACATCTTTGTTTTTCCATCACATAATTTTAAATCAAAATTTTCCGGCAGTGCAACCGTGCGCACTATTTTTTCATTCGGATTCCATCCCAATTTATTCAAATAATTTCCCGCACTGAACATTGCATCGCTGACGCTGTGAATTATGTCTATGTGTCCATCTCCATTGCCATCAGCGCCATATTGCATCAATGTGGTTGGTATAAACTGAAAATGCCCCATTGCACCAGCCCAACTGCCATAAACATCATCTATGGACAGCTGATTTTTATCAGCAATTTTCATAAGTGCAATCAGTTGATCTGCGAAAAATTGTTCGCGGCGTCCCTCGTAAATCAGGGTTAAAAACGCATCCGAAAGTTTATAATGCGCCTTGTAATCGCCATAATTGGATTCCATACCCCAAAACGCCAGAATAACATGTGGCTGGACCCCATATTTATGATGAATCTTTTTCAGCAAAGTTGGATATTGTTTGCGCATTGCTAAACCTTGGGCAATACGATTTTCATTCACCATTCTTGCCAGATAGTCGTCTTTGGTCAGTTTGAATTCACTTTGATTTTTATCCCGCCAGACAATTTTTGGAATAAATGCGGCATCCTGGATGGTAGAGTTAATTACACCATCATCTATCTTTTCTGCCACCGCGCGATTTTGGATATTGTTTAGTATCGTATTCCAGCGATCATAATCAAATGACCCCGTTTCAGCAAAGGATGAAGGATGAAGGATGAAGGATGAGGCAAGAAGGACAGCGCCCAAAAATACTGATTTTGTTTTAATTTTTATTTTTTTAATTCGTCCCTCATCCTTCATTCCTCATCCTTCATCCTTTAAAACGAATACTTTAACCCCAGATGCAGACCAAATGATTGCCAGTTTGCATACTTCAATGAATTCTCGATGTGTTCTGTATGGGCCGCTACAGTTTCATACACTGGATGACAATTACTGGCAGAAGTTGTATATGGATCACATGCTGTTCCGCCGGCTGTTCCATCCGATGTAAATATGTATTGTCCACCTTCGTCCAGCTTATAATCAGCATATTGCGCAACATACAAATCACCAGAAATGTTACCAACATGCATGTAATTCATATTCGCCTTTAGTGCAAAAGTCAATCTGTCAGACATTTTATAATTATATTCCATTTCTGCTTGATATGAATATGCACCATTGTTGCCTTCATCAATAAAACTGGGGTTTTGCTGCCAGTCGGTTCTGTTTGGCCAGATACCTTCGGACGAATAACTTGGCATGCCAACCTGGAAATAAAACCGCAACTTGTCGCTATAGGTCATTTGCTTTTCCAATTCCAGACCCAGGAAAGCGCCGCTCCATGTCGTGTTATAAATATGGGTAACGCCTTCGACCTTAATGGCACCATCGTCACCAATAATAACGCATTGGCCAGGCGCAACACCCCATGGCAAAGTGCCCATTGTTGTTTCATTATATGCAACCCCGGTTGTTAATGTTCCATCAAGATTTGCATATCCCAATGCTATATCTTCTGGGGATAAACACACCTGGTAATATCCATTATCTGCATAAGTTTGTGCATCAGACTGCGCAACATTGAAAAAGTCCCCATCCTCATTACCAAAAACATAATATCCATCAGGCGTCAAAAGCGGCAGATAAATACCGGGATTTGGATAGTAATGATCGCTCATTTCCAAATCATGTTTGAATATTTCATATCCAATGCTGGGGGATAATTTCCATCCGCCCAAATTCCAAATATGTTTCGCACCAAATGCAAATTTCATATTGCTGGTTTTGCCGTCTTGGTCACCAACGGAAATCGTGAATATACCAACATCTTTTTGCGCGGGATCATATGGTTCCAAATCATAATCCATTGAAAATCCGCCACTGGACATAGTCCCCATACGATATTCACCATACGCGAACAAATCATAATTTTTTACATTGAAATTGGTATCCGCACGGACGCCAATCTCATTAAAAATCATATCATCCCATTTCAAAACGGAATTAACGCCGGTTTTAAATTCAAAATTAGCAAACCTGCGGCCATAATCCACTGACAAAATCCACGGGGGCAAATCACCAGTCGCAACACCATACGGGGTCATTGCGCTGCCCAAATCTGACGGCAGCTGTTGGCGCGGAACCTGATAAGTATAGCTTCGCTGGCCAATGGACTGAATCTGGCGTTGACCACTGGGATAAGTCGCCTGTTGATTCTGATAATAAACCGGGGTTCCTTCGTGCGAAACCGCATTCGCGCCAGAAGCGCATAAAAGCGTAGAGCACACAGCACAAATTATTGATTTTATTTTCATATCCCGATTATATCATAAACAAAGGGGACTAAAAAGTGAAAAAGTTAGAACTGGAAGCCAGATAACAGATTTCACTTTTTCACTTGCAAAATCCCTTTAATCGGATAAAATACCCCACCGAACAATAAAGGAAATATAAAATGGCAGTTCCAAAGAAAAAAACCAGCGCATCCCGCTCTAAACAACGTCGCTCTCATGATGCGTTATCAGTGATGCCTGCGTCTGTTTGCAAGAAATGTGGCGAAAAAAAGCGCCCTCATCACATTTGCGCAGCGTGCGGGACAAAATAAATTCGCAAAAACAAATGAGCGATAAAAAAATCATAGCTATTGATGCAATGGGGGGCGACAGCGCCCCGCGCTCAGTTTTGGGCGGTATGAATCAGTTTTTGTTTCAAAACGGCGATGACTCGATTTTCTTTCGCGTATTTGGCGATGAAAAACGTTTGCGCGATATGCTGAAAAAGTATCCCCGCGTCGCCCGCAATTGCGAAATTATTCACTCACCCGATGTTATCAAAGGAACAGACAAGGTCGCCGAAGTCCTGCGTCATGCAAGTGATACCAGCATGTATATGGCAATCAAGGATGTTCGCGCTGGAAATTCCGTTGCTGTTGTTTCCGCCGGAAATACTGGCGTTTTAATGGCGTTGTCAAAAATGGGATTAAAAACAATTCCCGGCATTTCCAGACCTGCTATTACGACCATGCTGCCCAGCGGCGGTGGCGATCAACGTGCTGTTATTTTGGATTTGGGTGCAAATGTCGTATGCGATGAAGAAAACCTTTTTGACTTTGCATTGATGGGCGCGGTTTATGCCGAAACTATTGGCAAGATGCCTCACCCTAAATTGGGTATTTTAAACATTGGTGAAGAAGAAACCAAGGGCGATGAAGTTTTGCGGCGTTTGAATAAAGTTCTGACCGAACATAAAGATGAATTACCTTATGAATATATTGGTTTTGTAGAAGCAACCGATATCAGTGCCGGTCAGGTCCAAGTGGTTGTTACCGATGGATGGACTGGAAATGTCGTATTAAAAACTATCGAAGGCACAGCAAAACTTATTAAACGCGTGCTGATGGATACCATTAAAAAATCATGGGTTGCAATTTCAGTTTCTTTTATGCTGATTCATGTTTTCAAAAGATTAAAAAATAAAATGGATCCACGTTCTTATGCAGGCGCTATTTTTCTGGGGCTGAATGGATTCAGCGTTAAAACCCATGGAAACAGTGATGCCTTGGCATTTGCAAATGCAATAAAATATGCGGCCGATTTGGCCGAGGCTGACTTTAACGAAAAAATTCGCAGTGGCGCAGAAAAATTGGCGCACATAAAAGAATTGTTAACTCAGCAATCTTAAAAACACCCAATTTTCCAATTGCTTATTGATTTTTAGCGTGTATAATTCGTCGGCTGAAAGAAAGGAATAAAACTATGGGAAATAGACTTATTGGTTATGGTTCGTATCTGCCGGAAAAGATTATTACCAATGAATGGTTTGCAAAAAATATGGAAACTTCCGAGGACTGGATTGTGACCCGCACAGGTATTAAACAGCGGCATATGGCACGGGATGATGAAAGCGTTTCTGATATGGCGACCGCAGCAGCACGCGCGGCTTTAAATAACGCTGGATTAAAACCTGATGATATTGATTTGATTATTGTTGCAACAACAACCGCAGAGCATGCATTCCCGTCAGTTGGCGCAATGGTTTCGCGCGATTTGGGTATGACAAACAATGCACCCGTTTTTGATGTCAGGGCTGCATGCACTGGTTATGTTTATGCTTTGCATTGTGCGCGCGCATTCTTTAACGCTGGCATGCACAATCGTATTATGGTTATTGGTGCAGAAAAAATGACACGCTTTATCGATTGGACAGATCGCAGCACCGCAGTATTATTTGGTGATGGTGCTGGGGCAATGATTTTTGAACAATCTTCGTCTAATTACAGCGGCATTATTGATACCGTTGTTGCAGCAGATGGGCATGGTTATGATATGCTGCATGAAAAGCCAGGTCCGCACGTTGAAATGAATGGTCCAGAAACATATAAAAACGCAGTCCAAAGAATGCCCGAGGCCGCAAACTTTATTATGGATCATGCTGGAATTCAGGCTGAAAGCATTGACTGGATTATCCCACATCAGGCGAATCTGCGTATTATCGAAAGTGGTGCGCAGCGTTTGGGTTTCCCATTGGAAAAAATCATCATCACCGTTGATCAACATGCCAACACCAGCGGCGCGTCCGGCGCATTGGCATTTGCATGGGGAATGGATACTGGGAAAATTAAACGTGGACAATTAATAATGTATCCTGCATTCGGGTCTGGATTGACCTGGGGCGCAGCAATGATACGAGTATAAGGATGAAGGTTGAGGTAAAAAATTCCTCCTTCATCCATCATCCCTTAAATGGAGTTATTTATGACAATTACAAGAGCCGATTTTGCAGAAAGTTTGCGACAATCCAGCGGACTTACCATGTCCCAGGCGTATAAACTGGTTGATTTAATATTTTCCGAAATCGCGGAATCTTTGATTCGTGGTGAAGAAGTCAAGGTCACAGGCTTGGGCAGTTTCAAAATTTTGGAAAAGAATGCGCGTATGGGCAGAAATCCAAAAACCGGTGTGCCGGCTGTAATCAGCGCACGCCGCGTGGTATCATTCAAACCATCCGCAGAATTAAAATCAAAAGCAAAACAATAAAATATAAATGTAAAAAAATCGCCGCGGTTGCGGCGATTTTTATTTTACATCTTTCTGTTCAAACAATTCATCCGGTTTGACGCTTTTTTCTTTCGTCTTTACCCGTTCCAGCATTGCATCCAATGCTTTCTGTTCAAACAACATTCCACGCATCATTGCCAAAGCGTTTGGATTTTTGTTATAAAAATCAAACACCATATTTGGATCTGGATAGCGTGCGGCTTCGGCCCAAATCGCACGTTGCAAATCTTCGTTTGTAACCGCAACTTTATTTTGTGTGCCCCATTCCGCCAGAATCAAACCCAACTTTACGCGACGCTGCGCTTCTTTTTCTTCTTTCTTTTCATCAAATTTTTCATGATTACTGTCTTTGCCGGAATGATCATGACCCGCATGTGCGTTTTCATATTCTTTCTTCGCCATGTCCAGTTCTTGTTCAATCAAAGTTTCTGGCAAATCCAGTTTAACTTTGTCCGCCAACATATCCAGCAATTCATTACGCATTTCACGTTTTGAAGCCTCGACATATTGTTCATCCAAAATTTTATGAACATGTTCTTTTAATGCCGCAACTGACTCTTGACCGACTTCTTTGGCCAATTCGTCATTCAATTCTGGCAAAATGTGGCGGCGCAATTCATGAATTTTAATTTCAAATTTTGCTTCTTTGTTCGCCAAGTTTTCGCTGTGGTATTCTTTTGGGAATTTAACTTTGATATCAAATTCTTCGCCAACTTTATGACCAATCAGTTTTTCTTCGAATCCTGGAATAAAAGAACCGCTGCCCAAAACCAAGTGATGCTTTTTCGCTTCGCCACCTTCGAATGCAGTGTCACCGACAAAGCCCTTGAAATCAATGACCGCGATGTCACCATCGGCTGCCTTGTAATCATCGCCCTGCTTTTCAGCCTGGGCGCGTGATTTACGCAGATTTTCCAGTGCTTTTTCAACCTCGGTCGCTGGAACAGTTGTAACCTTTTTGGTCAGGGTAAATTTTTCTAAATCAATTTCTGGTAAAAACGGCAATATGTCGAATTCCAAAGTATATTCCACATCTTCGCCATCTTTGAACTTTGCAACATCAGCCTTTGGGGATCCCGCCAAACGAATTTTTTTATCCGCAACAAATTTTTCCAAATCAGCGTTCATCAATTTATCGATTGCTTCGCCCTTGGCCGATGCGCCGAATTTTTGACGCAAAACGTTCAAAGGGATATGACCTTCCCTGAATCCGGCCATCTTTGTTTTCTTGCCGTGTTCAGTTAAAATTTCATCGGCAGCAGAATCAATTTCCAAAGCAGAAATTAAGCCGTTTAATGAATAATGTAAATCTTTTATTTTTTCTTTTTTTATCATCAGAATACTCCAAAATCCATGCGAGGGCGCACGAATGCGCCCCCGTATAAAAGCAGCATATTAACGTTTGCTGAACTGGGTTGAACGACGTGCTTTATGTTTACCATAATGCTTACGTTCAACAACACGGCTGTCGCGTGTCAAGAATCCAGCCGCCTTTAATGCCCCGCGCAAATCAGGTTCGCGTGTGTTCAATGCCTTGGAAATTCCGTGCTTTACCGCGCCAGCCTGACCAGACAAGCCACCACCCACGCACATTGCAACAACGTCATATTGTCCATCGCGTTTGGTAACACCAAACGGCTGGGCAATTATCATCTGTAAAACTGGGCGACGGAAATATTCCGCGACTGGTTTGCCATTGACGACTATGTTTCCCTTGCCTGGGATCAAATAAACGCGGGCAATACTGTCTTTACGTTTGCCTGTTGCATAGGTTGCGTCTTTCAGCTTTGCCGTGGCAGTCACAACTTTTTTCTCAGCTGGTGCTTTCGCAGCTGTGGTTTTTGGCGCTGCTTTCGCAGTTGGTTCTTTTTTCACAGGGGCTGCCTTTTTTGCGGCCGTTGCTGTTTTTTTAACCTCAGTCATTATTCGCCCCTTTTATTTTTTCTGTTCATGTTCGCAAAATCTATAACCTGTGGATTCTGCGCGGCGTGTTTGTGTTCAGCGCCGGCATAGACATACAACTTTGTCAGACGTTTGTTTGCCAAAGCAACTGCGGTGCGGCGTCCCATCATGCGTTT
>CAZHPG010000019.1:0-8130 GCA_964534055.1 uncultured Muribaculaceae bacterium
TAGAACTATTGGATGATACGTGTAATAAATATGTATCAGCATGCGACAATATGTTCGGGACCACGGATGGTGGTGGAATCGTCGCGCAATATATTGCAACACGGAAAAGTCAGGATCTGACCGATTCCTGCCGCGCAGTTGTAAAGCAATGCTTTGACAGCTTTGGCGGAACGGCATACAGCAATTTCTATAACCCAATAAGCGGTATATTTTCAACTGGGTTTGCACTGGATTGGTTCACATTTGAAACATATGATTATTCTGAAGGCAGCACGACAGCAACCTCTGTCCTGTCCACTTGCGCACAGAAATTAGTCGAAGTCGAGGCTTGCAATCCGGCGGATAATCCCAATTTTGCACGCGAAATTTTCGGCGGATTTGACAGATCAAAAATGAATACTGTTGTTTACTATGGTCTGCGCGTAGGGGACAATGACAACCTTGCATCAACTGGGTTCATAGACACTGCACAGATGCATAAAAATGGCGTCGCAACAGAAATTTATAATCAGGTGGCAAACAGTTTATCCGCAGATTGCCAAAACTATGGCGGCAAGTTTACTCAAAAGCGATTCTTGAATCTGGCACAGAATAATTATAAATATTCTGATGCTGGAGAAATGGCATTTTGTAAATCTAACTTCAGCACGAGCCCACAAATATCCACTATAATTTCAACATATAAAATCGGCAGTTATATCAACAGCACATATGATGGCATTGAAAATATGTGCCCGCTGAATTACTGGAAAAAGGTTGATACCTCATCTTGGGGGGCATGCCTTTGCTGGGAAAATGGTGGACGTCGCAGTCTGGGTGGAGCATCGCTGAAATGCGTTCCGGGGACGTATGCATATTCTACATTACCAGCCAACGGTTTAAATTGCAGTGGTGGCAGTTGTGATCGCAGTATTTTACTGACGCCTGCCGATGATACAGCAACAACATCGATTGACGAAAGCAAAGATAATAAAAATAAAATATGCCCGTTTGGTAAGACGACTTCTGGATCAAATGAAATTTGCCAAAGCACAAATGCAACTACAAATAATTCGCCGTATAATGTTTCACTGATCCCCGAAGCAATAAAATAATGATTGCCCCGCACAATATTTATATTCATGTTCCATTCTGTATAAACAAATGCAACTATTGCGCATTTTATTCGCGCGCTTGTACTGCGCCTGATTGGAATGATTATAAAAATAAAATAATTTCTGAAATTGATTATTGGGCATCGCGACTGGGACGCACCGAAATTCCAACTATATTTTTTGGTGGTGGCACCCCCAGTTTAATGCCTATAAAAATTTTTGCCGAAATTATTGATAAACTGTGCGAATGCTTTTCTATTTCAGAAGACGCTGAAATTACTATCGAGGCAAATCCTGGAACCTTGGATAAAACAAAATTAAACGAATTTATTACAGCCGGCATAAACAGAATTTCAATCGGCGTTCAATCTTTGCGCGATGAAGAATTAAAATTCCTGGGTCGAATTCACGATTCTGCTGCGGCCCGAAATTTGATTTCTTGTGCTTTGGATTCTGGGTTACGAGTGTCTGCCGATTTTATTTATGGACTGCCGAATCACACCGCGGCTGACGTTAAAGAATTATGCAAAAATATAAACTCGTTGGGCTTGGAACATGCATCATTATATGAATTGTCTATCGAGCCAGGAACACCATTTGCGCGAATGAATTTACAAATGCCCGATAATGAAACAATGGCGCAGATGTATGAAGCAATTGGCGAAACGCTGACCCTGCCCCGATACGAAGTTTCCAATTATGGCGTGCCGTGCCAGCACAATTCTAATATCTGGGATGGCCAGCCTTATCTGGGTTTGGGCGATGGCGCAGCAGGTCGGGTTTTAATTGACGGACAATGGTGGGAGCAAAAAAACGAACGCTCTAACCACCCCGCCCCCGTTGGGGGCACCCCTCCACAGGAGGGGAACTTGCTTTCTGCGAAATCCCGCGCGGTTGAAATTTTAATGACTGGACTGCGAACCACTCGTGGGGTTTTGTTGACCCCACAAATTTGCGAAATTATTGACACGGATTTCGCAAATGGAAATGATTTTATCATCAAAGATAATCGCTTAATAGCCAAAAGCTTTTTGACTTTGGACAATTTAATAGTAAAGTTGTTAAAGTGAAAAATAAAACATTAAACATTGTCGGAATACTGGCGGTGATTGTCGCCGCTTTTTTCGCGGTGCATATTTATAAAGGGAATAGAGTTATGAAAGAACAAATTGGAAATTTTAATCTGAACGCATTGGAAAATGCGCCCGAACGCGTAAAGCAATCTGTTACAAAAACACGCGAAGGCGTTGAAAAAATTGTCGCCAATCCAAATAAAACATACATGAACTTTGTTCGGGCATTAGAAGATAATGGTAATGAGCTTCATGAAATAACTTATCCTATTTATCATTTAAACGGGGTTATGCACTCGGAAGAAACAGAAAAAGTTATGGACGAGATTTTGCCGGTTATATCTAATTTTTCTTCTGATATGGCGCGGCACAAGGGTATTTATCAAGGATTTTTAGAAATCAAAAAAAATGAATATGAAACACTAAATGATGAACAAAAAAAAGTAATTGATGATTCAATCAGAGATTTTAAAATTTCTGGTATAGATTTACCACCAGAAAAACAAGAACGTTTAAAGCAAATAAATGCAGAATTATCGAAACTTTCACAAGATTTTTCTAATAATGTTATTGCCGCAAACAAAAGCTTTTCAATAAAAATTACCGATGAAAAATTGCTGGGGGATATGCCAGAATCCGATAAAGACGCAAATAAAGTTGCGAATGGATGGGAATTTTCTTTGCTGGGGCCATCTTATACCCCTTTTATGACTTATGTATCAGATCGCAAATTACGTTCTGAAATGCATCGTGCTTATATGACACGCGCGCCTGAAAACGAAAAACTTATTCCGAAAATTTTGGCCCTGCACCAGGAAACTGCAAAGATTTTGGGATATAAAAATTATGCCGAATTGGCGTTTGAAGACCGCGCCGCCCCAAGTTCGAAAGAAGCAAAAGAATTTTTACAACGCATTGCTGATGCTGCACGACCACAAGCATTAAAAGAATTTGAAGAGTTAAAATTGCGTGCCGAAGAAGATGGGATAAAAGATTTTGCGCCTTGGGATAAATATTATTATTCCGAAAAAATTCTGAAAGAAAAATATAATTTAGACGAAAATGAAACCAAACCTTACTTTGAAGCCGATGCAACAACAAAACGTGTATTTGGTCTGCTTGAAGAAATGTTTGATATCAAACTGATAGAGCGCAAAGTTCCGCTTTGGCATCCAACCGCACATTATTTTGATGTTATGAAAGATGGAAAAATAATCGGTGGGTTTTATGTTGATTTACAAACACGAAAAGAAAAACAATCTGGCGCATGGGAAAATGAATTCCATAACCACTATCGTAATTCAAAAGATGAATTATGCTTGCCCGAGGCCGCAATTGTCGGAAATTTTCCACCGGCAATAAACAATGCACCCGCTCTTTTATCGCTTAATAATGTTTCTACTTTGTTTCATGAAACTGGACATGCACTGATGGACTTGCTGTCAACCGTGGATGAAGCCCCATTATCTGGAAATGCTGTTGATCGTGATGTTGTAGAATTTCCATCACAATTTTTAGAATATTTTTGGGATTCCCCAAAAGTATTAAAACGTATCGCACGTCATTATAAAACTGGCGCGGAAATGCCAGATGAGCTGATTAAAAAAATCAATAAAGCACAAAACTTTCAAAAGGGCATGTGGGTTTTACGGCAAATTGAATTTGGCATATTTGATTTGGATGTCTATCAACGCGAAAATTTATCCGAAGCCGATGTTCAAAAAATTTTGGATGAAACCCGAGAGAAAATAGCAATTATACCTGTCGCCCCTTATGACAAATTCCAAAATGGTTTTTTGCATATTTTTGGTGGTGGATATTCAGCGGGTTATTATTCTTATATGTGGGCAGAACTTCTGGCCGCAGATGCATTCATAGCAATGGATAAAGACCCATTTTCCCCATTAATGAAGAAATACCGCGATATAATCTTGGCAAATGGCGATACCAAAAAGATGAGCGTGCTATATCGTGAATTCATTGGACGTGACCCTTTGCCCGATTCTTTATTAAAAGCATACGGGTTAAAATAATTTGCAATCTGGAAATTTTTGCTTTATAATCCATCCGCTTTCCCTGGGCGGAGGGTTTGCAATCAGAATAACCCGTCAAGACCTCGCATTTGTTGCGATGGCAAATCTTAATATGATTTTTCATGAAAGATTTATCCAAAGAATTATTTAATCCCATTGCTAATGAAAACTTTACCGAAATGTTTGACGCAAATTACGGCAAACAAGAAACCTTGCAAGGCTATGCCACCAAGGGAACAGTCAAAGACATTCGCATTGATTTTGTTTTAGTTGATGTCGGACTGAAATCCGAAGGTCGCGTCGCATTAAAAGAATTTGGCGCAAACCCTCCAAAAGTTGGCGACATTATTGACGTATTCGTTGAACGCTATGAATCCCGCGAAGGCACTGCTGTTCTTTCCTATACCAAGGCTCGTGCTGAAAAAGCATGGAAAGAACTGGAAAAAGCCATTGCAGATGGCGTCGATCCAATGGGCACAATTATGGAAGCCGTCCGTGGTGGATACACCGTCGATTTGGGCGGAGTATTTGCATTTATGCCATCATCCCAGGCTGATTCCAGACCAATCCGTGATGCAAAATCCTTGGTTGGTGTAACCGACAGATTCCGCGTTCTGAAAATGGACGCTTTGCGCACTAACGCGATTGTTTCGCGCCGCGCAATACAATCTGACTCTATCGCTGCCGCACAAAAAGAAGCGATGAAAAACATCTCTATGGGCGCAGTTTTGGACGGTGTTGTTAAAAACATCACTGATTACGGCGTCTTTGTTGATCTGGGCGGAATCGATGGATTGCTGCACGTTACCGACTTGTCTTGGAAACGCGTCAATCACCCTCGTGAACTTGTTCACACTGGTCAGAAAATCAAAGTCAAAGTTATTCAGTTCGACCAAGAATCAAATCGCGTCTCTCTGGGTATGAAACAACTGGAAGAAGATCCGTGGCACAACGCGTCCCGCGCATTCAATCTGGGCGATACTGTAACCGGCAAGGTTTCTTCGCTGACCGACTATGGTGCGTTCATTGATTTGGGCAACGGAATCGAAGGATTGGTTCATATGTCCGAATTGTCTTGGACTAACAAAAATATTCACCCCAGCAAAGTTTTGCAAAATGGCCAGGAAATAAACGTAATTGTTTTGGGAATTGATCAAGACAAACGTCGTATTTCATTGGGCTATAAACAACTGCAGGGCAACCCATGGCGTCAGTTTGCCGAAACACACAATGTTGGCGATGTCGTAACTGGTCCGATTAAAAACACTACCGAATTCGGTTTATTCGTAGCATTGACCCCAGAATTGGATGGAATGGTTCACATTTCAGACCTGTCTTGGGATAAATTGGACGAAGAAGAACTGAAAAAATTCGTTCGTGGTCAGGAAGTAACTGCAAAAATTTTGGACATCAATCCAGAAAAAGAACGTATCACTTTGGGTATCAAACAGATGACCGAAGGCAGCAGTGACGGCAAAGTATCCTTGAAAAAGGGCGCTGTCGTTTCCGGTACAATTTCCGAAGTCACACCAGACGAACTGATTGTTGCATTGCCAGGGGATGCGCGCGGCGTTATCCGCAAAACTGACCTGTCCCGTGAAAAGGAAGGCCAGAATACATCAAAGTTCAAAGTTGGCGATACAATAGAAGCATCTGTTGTAGTGATCGAGGGAAGCGAAGTCAAATTGTCTGTTCGCGCATTGCAGGTTGCAATGGAAAAACAGGCGGTTAAAGAATACGCAAACCAAACCGACAGTGGCAGCGTTCTGGGCGACATCTTGGGTGCCGCAATAGAAAGCAGCAAAAAATAAAAAAACGCGGGTTTAACCCGCGTTTTTATTTTTTTTTATTTTCTGATAAAATAATCCCTATGCAAAACATTGTTATCATCATTGGTGGACCAGGAAGCGGTAAAGGCACCGTTGCGGAATTATTGATGCGCAATCATAAATTCAATTATATTGAAACTGGCGCCATGTTCCGCGGATTGAGCGCGGACTCGGACATAGCAAAAATTATGCGGGGCGGTGGATTGATTTCAGATGAAAAAATATTTCCACTGATAGAATCTTGCTGCGCGGCGGATGAAAAATCCGATATTCTTTTTGATGGGTTCCCACGCAATGTCGCCCAAGCCAAATGGTTGCTGGAAAATTGCCATGGCCGAATCAGCGCAATATATCTGAAAATTTCACAATCGGTTATGATTGACAGGATTAAAAAAAGATTATCCGAAGGCTCGGCCCGCGCAGACGATGCAATGGAAGAAACTGTTCGCTGTCGACTGGATACTTTTACAAACCAGACCTTGCCCGCCATAGAATTTTTGCGGGATGCACCCAATATTCAATTCTTAGAAATTGACGCTACCGCAACGCCCCCGGAAATCGCCGCCGCGGTAAAGGCTCACTTGGCCCTGTTCGCCCAGGCGTAAATCCAATATCCGCCCAGCAATGCCATAATCAGTATGAAAATTATTATCGCTGTGCCACGGTGATCTGCAAAAGGCAAATCTACATTCATTCCGTAATAACCAACAACTATTGTTGGGGCAATTAAAATAATGTTCCACATCGTCAGTCGGTTAATGTATTTATTCGAATCCATGTTAATAACGCTTTCGAATGTTTCCTTTATAGAACCCAACATTTTTTGGTAACCGGTTATAACCTCTATGGCCTGATTCAGTTCAATTCTTGTATCTTCCAACAATTCATCATAATCTTCGTTCCGCGTGAAAGAACGCATTTTTTCCAGTTTTTCTATTACTGACATATTGCCCTTTAAGCCCGCCATATAAAGGGTATAGCTGTTTTCAACTTCCAACAGTGCCAATAATTCTTTTTTATTAATTTTTTTCTGCAAATTCTTTTTGGATGCAAAAACTTTCTTGTTTAATTCTTTTAATGATTTCAAATATGAATCTGCAATACGAAGCATTATATTTAATATAAAAGCCTCGCGCGAAGTTTTTTCAGATTCTTTTATCTTGTCCAATAAATCACAACGTTTGCGGCAAACAGTTATAACGTGTTTATCAGAATAAATGATTGATAATGGTTCTGTATGCCAGGTGGTATCCATTTCACGATTAACAATTGGGAATCGAACAATTATGTTTTTATAATCATCTTCAACCTCTATACGCGATTGTTCGTCTGGATCCAAAATGTCCATGATGGTGTCTTCATCGACCTTGTAATTTGATTGAAGTGTTTCAAAATCTTCGTGATCTGGGTTTCCAACATTCACCCAAGAGAATGATTTTAATTTTTCCGTATTAAACATATTCATTCCCCTTTTTTATATTCTGGTCGGGGTGACAAGAATCGAACTTGCGACCCCTTGCACCCCATGCAAGTACTCTACCAGGCTGAGCTACACCCCGACACCGTTTCAATATGAAACGCAGGTTTGATTATATTATTCAATGCCGTAAATGCAAGTCAAAAAACTTCTTGCACGAATCGGATTTTTTTGCCTAAGCTTGCGTCATAACAAATCGGAGATTTATAAATGATTGTCGGCATCGGTTTAGACATCGTAGAATGCGACAGATTCTTGGATTGGTCGCCCTTCAAGAAATCCCGCATCTTTACAAAAAAGGAATTGGAATTCGCAGAAGAGGATTCCGCCAACAGCGAACGTCATTTGGCTAACTTTTGGGCCGCCCGCGAAGCACTTTTAAAGGCTTTGGGGTGTGGTTTTGACGATAACATCAATTTTTCCGATGTTTCTGTGAATCACGATGATTCTGGCAAACCAGAACTGTTAATCGCCGGTGGCGCAAAAGCCAGACTAAAAGAATTCGCCGGCCCAGATGCAAAAATATTTGTTTCAATTACTGATCAGGGCGATTATTCCGCCGCGGTCGTAATTATTGAAAAATAAAACCGCGCCATGCACGGTTTTTTCTTGCGTTTATTTTCC
>CAZHPG010000020.1:0-8055 GCA_964534055.1 uncultured Muribaculaceae bacterium
GCGCCCATCAAGGCTTGCAAGGCTTTCGGGATATTTACACTGCCATCAGCATTTTGGTGATTTTCAATAACTGGCACAATTGCGCGGGGCAGGGCGATTCCAGTATTATTCAATGTAGCGCAAAATTTAACCTCGTTCGTGCCATTTTCACGATAACGTGTATTTGTTCTGCGTGCTTGAAATTCGCCAATGGACGAGCAACTGCCAAGTTCGCGATAGCGACCCTCGCTGGGGACCCATGCCTCAACATCGTTCATTTTAACCTTGTTAAATCCCATGTCGCCAGTGCAGCATTCCAAAACGCGATATGGTAATTCTAAATCAGCCATAACTTCGCACAGGTTATTTAACAAATGTTCGTGCATGTCATCAGATTGCTGTGGCGTGCAATAAACATATTGCTCAACCTTGTGAAATTCATGAATTCGCATAATTCCACGGGTATCGCGTCCGGCCGCGCCGGCTTCTTTGCGAAAGCATTCACTGAATCCGGCATATTTAATTGGTAATTGGCTTTCGCCCAATATTTCATTGCTGTGCAGTGAGTTCAAAACAATTTCAGCAGTGCCGCCCAAACCCCTATCAAAATTTGCCAATGCAAAAACATCGTTTTCCATAATGGCCGGATTGCTGCCCATAAAGTGGCCAGCATCAAAAATAGGTTTCATTTTCACAATTGCAGGAACCTGGATAAATTTGAATCCCTTGGCAATTAGTTTTTGTATAACGAATGTTTGTATTGCCAAATCTAATTCTGCGGCTTCGCCAATCAAAGCATAAGTTCTGGTGCCACAAATTTCAGAAATCTTTTCCGGCATCCACCAACCATTCATGTCCAATAATTCCCATTGTGGACGCGGTGTAAATCCAGAAAATTCACGCACATTACCAACGCGCTTAACCTCTATATTACCGCTGTCGTCGTTGCCCTGTGGAACATTTTGATCAGGGATTTGCGGAACATATAAAAGCAGTTCATTTAACTCGGCTTCTTTTTCAGACAATTCTTTTAATTCGTCTGCAATTTGTTCACTGATTTTTTTTGACTGGGCAACTAATTCGGTGCGCGTGCTTGCGTCAGCCTTGGCAATTTCGGCAGATATTTTATTCTTTTCCGCAGTTTCTGTTTGAGTGCTGGTTTTCAATGCGCGAACGCGTGCATCCAGTTCCAAAATAGTATCGGTATTATCTTTGAATCCCTTGACCTGGCATGCCCATTTTACTTTTTCAGGATTTTCGCGAATAAATTTTATATCAAGCATTACGTCCCCCTTATAATTGAGAAATGAAATCAGGAAATCCGTTTTCGTCGTCATCCATCTTGTCGTCCGTATCGGGAACGATCGCGGTTTTATCGCGTGGATCGCGACTGGTATCTATTTTGCATTGTTCATCATTTACGATGCGACCATAATGTTCGGCCATTTGCAGAATGCGTTCACGTTCGACCGCGTCCGGGGTTTGGCGTGCCTGGTCCATGTATTGCTTGCGCTTTTGCCGCCAGCGATGACAACGCTGAATCATAAGTCCAACGGACATTTGTTTTTTATTGTTATTATTTTGCATTTTTTTTCTTTTTATAAAGGTGGAAATAACCGCAAGAAATCTATTAAATACCTTGCTCTGCTGGTATTTTACACTGCATGAAAACCGATTGCAATAATTTTTTTTTCTGGCTATCATGGCCGGTGTAGGAGGGATGCTTTTGCAAAGCAATATGCGCGGAAATTTTTTGCTGCAAGCGTTGCTGGCAATCGCCTTGGTGATGTCGTTTATGTCTTTTATGGCGCCGAAATTGGCGGCCCGAAAAAGCGATGCTGTTATGGCCGCAATCGCCCGGCAGACTGAAACCGCCACCCGCGCTGCCCGTCAATTTGTCCGCGCAAACAAGTCGGGCATTGTATATGGTCCCCGCAATATTACAGATGATGAATTTTCCGATTTATTAGAGCCGTTTGGTCTGCCGTTGGGTTTTATCCCATTGACCGCGGCGCAGCAAAAAATATCGCTTTTGACGTCAAAAAATGATTCCGGCATTTTGGCATTGATAGTTCTGCATGGTGGTAAAATTTCTGACATAAAACGCCGTGAATTGATGGCACGAATAGGCCCCCAGGCCGCATTGCCCAACGATGATGGGGTTTTGCAAGGGATTGGTGGTTGGGAAAAATCCCTGAAAGACTTTGGAATAAAACCAGAACCCGCCGCCATTTATATTCTGATACCGACAGATGATGATTTTTCGGAATTGATTCGGCGCAATGCAAACGATTTTGTCAGAAACAAATTTCATATCGATCTTGTCATGGGTGGAATGTCCGTTAAAAATATAACCGCGTTTTCTGGAAAAAATGCCCAGTTGGGCACCGCAAATTTTGGCACTTTATCGATAACTGGTTCCAGCGACGAAAGAAAATTCAAGAACAAGATAGAAATGGTATCCGCCGAACGTGCAGTATTTCAGACACGCGACGGAGCAAACGCATTGAATATTTCCAGGGGTGATTTGAATGCAAAATCATTGTCTGCGCAGACTCTTTTCAAATATGGCAGCCCAGGCGCTGTTGATGCTGGAACGACTTCGATAAATTCATTGTCTATGGCGGTTGGACGAACAGGTTTTATTGGAATGTATGATTGGGATGTGCACAGCGATGTAGTTTTGAATAATGTTTCCATAGATACCGAGCATCTGGAAATAAATGGATTTATAAATGCTTCGCGCGGTCAGGATGTTTTTATTGATAAAGATGAACTGACATATTCAACCAAAAACGGGATTGAAACAAGAAAGCTTAATGCTGCATCTATAACTTTGCGCGATCAGGTTTCCAGTGCATTGCTTTCTGGATCTGATGGTGCGGTGATTATGGATATTCGTCCCGCAGGTGTTTCTGTTCTGACAGATGTTTTATCCGACAGTATAAATAATGACGAATTTGAAATACTTAAAAACCCGGCCATAGATGATGGGGAAACTGTTAGCTGCAGAAATATAATTTCTGCATTGCCATCGGCACCGACATATAATTCCAAATCTGCTGCGCAAAATATAGTATGCCAATTCGTTTTTTGGCAGCGACTTGAGCGGCGCATAAATATAAAACAATGCATGTTGGACGGGGGCAGCAATTGCGGATAAAATCGGATGAAAGATAAAACTGGAATTTTTATTGATCAGCAACGTGGTGCAGGATTGTTGGAAACATTGCTGGCAATTACTGTTGTTGGTGCTGTTCTGCCGTTTGCCTATAACAGCGCAACAGAGATGAGCCACAGCATTGCTGATTCTGCCGAGGCAAATCGGGTTCTGGCATGGCATGATCCTGTTATGGCCTATGTTCGCAAGAATCAGGCAGATTGGCCATCAACCGCGCAGATAGAATTTGATGAAGAAGAAGTTGTCGTAATGGGAACAGGTGATAACAGATTGCTGCATCCATATGCCGGATTTATTGAAAAGCGCCAAAATTCAGGCGGCGCGGTTATAAATGCATATTTGGCATTTCGACCCGTGGGCATAACTGAAATGCGTGTTACAAACATTGCAAAAAATTTGGGGTCAGATGCCGCCGTTGCCAGTGATGGTGGAAACGCCGCCAGTTCGGCCGGATGGAGTATTTCTTCGGAATTGTTTGCAGATGGCGATTTAATTTTCAGAATTTCCGATATTTTGGGTGATGATGATGCAAACAAGTATTTACACAGGACTTATCTGGATGATGTGGAATTGAATACCATGCGCCGTGATCTGGATATGGCAAAGAACAGCATTTTTGACATTGGAAAAATAACAGCCCAAATATTGAATGCTACAAATTCCAGTCTGTGGTTTATTGAAACACCGCAAATTAAAACGTCCGAAATTTATTTTCCCGAAGGCGTGTCAATTGATGGCTCTAAAACCGTATTCGGTTCAGTCAATGTGAATGGCGATGTAAATGGACTGCGAAAAATCACAACTGCGAAATTAAAGGGTGCTGGGGTTCTGTCCGGTGCGCAGTGGTCTTCGCGTGGGGATGTTGTTGTAGATTCAGTAAATGTAAATGGTCCGGTCAATGTCCAGCGGGACATGGTTATTCGCACGGAAAGTTCGCGCAGTATAAGTGGCTTTGCCGGGGTGCGCACGAATTCGGTCGCGACGCCATATATTTTTGCAGATCAGATGTTTTTTGCCAGCGGCTATGGAATAACAATTTCAAGTGAGTTATTATATTCCACCAGCGGTGTGCCAATAAAGTTGGGCAGTTGGAGTTTCCCATCAACAAGCAGTCCAAAGTTTTCCACGCTGACATTATACAAGTCTGATGGAAAAGAATTAGGTGAAGTGTTGGCTGTTCCAAACACCAAAGATATCGCCCCAATCATGAAAAGCGGATGGGAAAGTCTGTGAATAAAAAATTAAAGAATTTTTATAATAAAAATATTATTGGTGAAAAATTTTCATCAAATTCCGATTGTTATTCGCGCGGTGGAATGATGCTGGAAATACTTTTGTCATTGGCAATTGCTGCTGCGGCGCTGCCATTTGTTTTAAGGCAAGTTGATAGTCGTGCGCATCGCGCAGAAAACGTAAGCATCGCGCGCGACATCGCAATGACTCGTGATGCATTGGAACGCTATATGGATGCGCGAAAACGCGAATTATTGGTGCCGACCGGACCGGCGGTAACGCGCGTGAAAATGCGTGATCTTATTGAATATGGAAACATTCCGAAAAATTATGACAAGTTCCAAGCCCGTATAATAAAATCACGCGATGTGTCTGGACGCGCAGTTTTATCCGGTATGGTTATATTTGATTCTGCTGATATATCGCCCGTTCGGACGCGCGAAATTGCAGAACTGGGCGGGCAGGGTGCCGGATTTGTAGAACGAAACGAGGCATACAGTGCGTTCGGGACATGGCGTTCGCACACAAGTATTTTTGATGCGAATTTCGGCAAGGATTCTGTAGTGGAAAACACCGGAACGATTTTGTCCGGCGGCGATTTTCTGTGGAGATTACCATCAGAAGATCCATTGGATGGTTCAATGTCCAGCGACCTTTCTATGGGCGGGTATGACATAAAAGATGCAAAACAAATAGATGCATATAGCGCGGATTTTTCAGAAATTCTGAAAGCGGATTTAATCTCTGCCAGAAAGGTTCAGATTACGCCGCGTGCAAATTTCGAATCTGCACTGAATGTATCAGGCGAAGCATTAGTTATGGGTGCAATGACATCAGATTCAAGAAATGCGCAAATAGGGGGAGAAGTTTTTTTAAGCGGCGCGGCGCGATTATCCAAACTGGATACAGGTGGGCTTTGGGTTGGTGATTTGAATCTGAATGGGTTTTCTGTCGGCGGCAGCGAGAAGCCAGCAATTTTAAAAGTTGGTCAGACCATAGACATTACACGTGGTCGTATAACTGCACGTACGGCCACTATTGGATATAGTGGATCAGTCGCGCCGAAAATTGTTGTGACCGAGCGTATGGAAGATCCAGATAATGCGGCGTATTATTGGGACTTGAAGTCAGGCGACGCTCAATTTTTTGATGTTTCTGCGGGTCAATTGAATCAAATGATGAAAAATGCAATTCGCGCCGAATCAAAAAGCCCAAAAACAAACACAGAAACCATAATCGGCCAAGTGGCCGCAAATAATAATGCGACATTGTCCGATTATGCCCGTGCATTGGGCGAAATCCAAAGCAAGGTTATGATAAAATATAACCGCTTGAAATTAGACCAAGCCAGTGTAGAATAAAATATATGAAAGTCGCATGTCCGTTTTGTAAAGTTGAATATTCTGTGAAAAATCAGAACTGCCGTTTGTTTCAATGCGCGGTATGTGGTTGCACATGGCGTGCGCCGGCGCGCGAAAAAAATTCACGGATTTGGATTTTTCTTTTATCATGCTTTGTTTTGTTATTGGCGGCGTTTTCACTGATCGCTTTACTTCTTTGGATGCCCAACGCGAACAAGGAATTATCTGTCCGAATGGATTCGGCGGTTCGCACGGATGAATTTTTAATCGTGTCCGGTGTCGTTTCCAACAGATCAGAAAAATTATATGGCGTTCCCGATCTAATTGTATCGCTTAAAGATAATCGGGGCGTGGAAATTTCATCACAAAAATTCACGCCACCTGCGCCGTTGTTGGACGCCGGGGAAGAGGTGGATTTTTCAGTCCAAGTTCGTGATGTTCCAACAAATGTCGATAAAATTTCGGTTGAATTTAATAATACAGGAAATCAACAATGATTAAAATAATCAATAAATTCATCATGGCATTAATTGTTTCTGTTGGCAGCGCGTATGCTGACGATATTGTATTGTCCAGACCCAGAATATTTTCAACCAGCACCGATTGGGAAAGTGTTACTGGTCTGCGCTATGGTCAATTTGATTTGTCCTTTATTCGTGATAAATCAATTGGGAATAATGGGATGGAATTGTATTTTCTGGACGGATTTCCATGCACGGGTCAGGCCCAGTCCGCGCGAGTATGGATTTCGCCCAGCAAAATTTCAGACACAGATGCAAATGCAAAAATGTATATCACTTGTGTCCAGCGCCCGACCGAATTACATTTCGCCTGGCGCGAGGCCGCGCGTCAAGATTATCAAAGCCGGACCACGGGAATTATTACTTGTCGGATAACTGGTCAAGGGCGTGAAATACCAATCAAATTAAATGACTGCGTCAAAGGAAAAAACTGGGATGAATAATACAAGAACATTTATTGCAAAAGAATCTGATGTCAGTTTGCGTCTGGATAAGTTCTTGGTATATCTTATGCCCGAGTTTTCGCGCAGTGAAATACAAAAGTTTATTGTTAAAAGATTACCAGATACTGGTGAAATAAAATTTTCCGATAAAATAAAACTGGGTGATGAAATCCAAGTTATTATTCCAGAAAAACAGCAAAATCAATTGCCGGCTGTAAATAAAAAAATGAAATTTGATTTGAATGTTTTATTTGAAGACGATGATATTATTGTTGTAAATAAGCCGCGCGGCGTTTCAATGTATCCAGGTGCAGGACGTGAAACCGATACTTTGGTTCAGCGCGTTTTGGCACATACAAATCTGTCATCATCTGGCGGCGAAATGCGTCCGGGCGTTGTTCATCGTTTGGATAAAGACACCAGCGGTATCGTTATCTTTGCTAAATCAGATGCGGCGCATAAATCATTAACTAAAACATTTGCATGGCATGATTTAACCAGAAAATATATTGCCTTTGTCTGGGGTATTCCAAATTGGCTTGAAGCCGATATCAGCGGCAACATCGGGCGCAGTGCAAAGAATCGCCAAAAAATGACAATGTTAAAAGTCGGCGGGAAACCCGCCGAAACCAAGGCAGAAGTTATAGATGCATGGGCAAATATTGGTATTGCTAAATTGCGTTGCACCCTGTTGACGGGCCGCACGCATCAAATACGTGTGCATTTGTCTGGACATGGGTTTCCGGTTGTATGCGATCCACTTTATGGACGCGGTACGACGCGACTGGGCAGTATAAAAAATCCAGAATTATTAGAATTTGTAAAAACGCATCATGGGCAAATGTTGCATGCCGAAGTTTTGGAATTAAAACATCCAATAACTGGGGAAGTGTTGAAATTCAAATCTAAATTGCCAGATGATATGAAAGAATTACAAGATATATTGGGATAAAAGTTATTTTGTATTTGCGGCCATCTCATTAGCTATATTTTTAACCAAAATCATAAAAGGGTTATGGCATTTTATACAACCTTGTTCTTCATCGCGTAATTCACAATACTTAATAAGACCATAACATGTGCTGACTTTTGGAACTATTGAAATTATTGGTTGTTTTTGAAAATTATATGGGTTTAGAAAAATTATATCATCATTAGATGCGGAAAGTCTTAATGTTGGAGCATCGCAAAAGTCACTATTGCAAGACCCCTTTAAAAACTCTGATGGTATTTTTGATATATCTATACCTTTTATTGCATTACGTGCTTTATTTATAAAAATAGTTTTTAATTTTAATGAAGATAATTTTTTTGATTTTATGACAATTGTATCAGGG
>CAZHPG010000021.1:0-7969 GCA_964534055.1 uncultured Muribaculaceae bacterium
AGTCTGTTCAGGTATTGCTGTATCGGCTGAAAATTCATTCCATATTTTTCATCCAAATCTGCATTGCGCTCGGCCTCCATAAATTCAACAACGCGTCTTTCTGCGCGGCGGCATATTGCACGCGCCAGACTGACATAGCCACGTGGATTTACAAAAAACGGAGGTATTGAATTATTGTGTGTTGTAATATAATCTTCCAGTTGCCAAATCTGTTGTGCGACACGTCTTTCATCAATCGTTTTGTAATACAAATATCCCATCATTTCCGATAAAAAGGTTTGAATCCCATCATATTTATCATCAGACAGACCCAGCGCACATGACAATTCATCCATCGCGCCCATTATTTCAATCACAGGATGAGTCTTGCTGGCAATCCGGTCTGGATTCAGCTGGGTCATTCCGTAATCACCTTTTTTGGTCATAATCTGTGCCATGACAAACCCTTTATTTTTTAATGGTTTATTTCATTCCTGTTGACCCAAATCCACCTTCGCTTCGATCTGTTTCGTCTAGCTTTTCTACAATTTCTATTTCTGGTTTTGATATTGGACATACAACCATTTGCGCAATTCTGTCACCGAATTCGATTTTGAACGGGGCTGACGTTTGGTTTGTCATAACAACACCCATAACCCCCGTATAAGAATAATCAATTGTCCCGAATGCAACATAAATACCCTTGGCATTCAGTCCAGATCTGGGGCGTAATTGAACTTCCCACAAATCATTATTCTCATCTATTTGAACCCTAATACCAGAGTTAACTATTCTTCTTTGACCTGGCTGTAATTCAAAAACGTCTTCGGCGCTGCGTAAGTCTATCCCAGAATTTCCAGATGTCCAGACGAATTTTTTCTCGCCCAGCATATATGCATCATGGATTTTCTCAGATTCAAATACGACTTTCAGCTTCATATTAAAATACCTCGCATCCGCCGCCCGAACATGCCATTGCTGCGCCAAAGTTTACCCAGTTTTTCTCTTCCTTTATCTTGTCGAATTCAAAGTTATAATTCTTTGCGACAAACTCTTTGTATACTTCTTCATTGGTGTCTTCGAATGGGGCCTGATCATAGCTGGCATCCGAATAAGGCAGCAAAGAAATTCCAGTATAGTCTTCACGATTGTCCCACATCCATTCGCGAACTTCGTCCCATTCGTGATTTTTGACATTGCATGTGCATGAAACATTGTTGTAGTTGTCGCCGCGGATATGGCCAGGCTTTACCCAATGTTCGAAAATATACTTTACACGTTCCAGAAATTCTATGGCTGTTTCACTGCGGCGCGTAACGGCACCTTCGGGCGCGCGGATAACCAATGTTATAACCCCGTCCGTAGATTTACGATTATCATCCACCACCAAATCAGGGAAATTTTTCACCATGTATTCATAAATTGGCTCAACCTTGTTTACACGAATACGGCGATAGTAATGTTTGGCATGCCAGCTGTGAATTCCGCTGCTGGTTCCCAATACAGGCGCACCGGTTCCATCAGGTTTTACATTAGTCAGTCTGTCAGCCGGCTTTATGCCCAAAATCTTTGCAACTTCTTCGTTTGCTTTTTTAACATGCGATACCGCTTCTTCAAAGTTAAGTTGCGAAATGTCAGGATGTGATGCAATGCCAGTAATAGATACGCCAATAAGCGACATATCTTCGGCGGTTTTCTTCCATTTTGGGTCAACGTATTTCAAATCCGTAAATCCAGCCTGTAATGTTCCCAAAACTGAACACCAATACGCGCGTTCGTTGAAATCTTCCTGGGATTCAACACTGCCCAAATTTATAGACGACAGGTTACAAAATCCATGGCTGGGCATTGAAATTTCACAGCACGGATTCACACACCATTCCGGATTATTGGTCCAAACAAATCCAGGTTCGCCGCATTCGGATTTTTTGCATTGTTCAAAAATTTTATCAAATTCTTCCTTGGTCGTGGTTGCACGATCAAACTGAACCGAGTTATTGGAATTTCCGCGCCATGGGGCGGTTTTCCACCATTCGCCTTCTTTCGCATGCAGCATCAATTCATCATCCTTGTCAAACAGGGTGATTAATGCGCTGCGACGAATCCCGCCAGACAAAACCGCATCTGCCGCCAAACAGCAAATATCAAAGCAGTCAAGTGATGTCATTTTATAATCTTCGTCCGCAATCTTTTTATCCAAGAAATCTTTTACCTTGGCTAACATTTTTGCCAACGGTTCGGGACCGGGCGCGCTGCATAATGAAGACTTGATTAACGAGCCCTTTGGTCGAATGGCTGAAAAGTCAAATTCTACATCCGCACCAGTTTCAAACGCAGCATGTAAAAGTTCGTTCAAGCAATCGGCCCAACCCTCGATAGAATCATCCGGCTTGAAATTTACTGTTTTGCCAGACTTTGGAATCAATAATGGCAATTTATCTATAAAAATATGGCGTACAGAAATTCCGACGCCACAACCACAAAGCAACAAAAACATTAAATCTGTAAATGCCTTGATAGAATCAATTCCTATGGCCGAACAATTATAAATTTTATTGTTATTTTTCAGAATTCCATCACCGCCAAATTGCAGTGAACGACCAGATGGCAGAATCTTTTTATCCGAAACAAATTCATATGCTTTATCAATATACGGAAAAACCTGGGGGATATGGGCATATTTGGCCAACATCATTTCTTTGTTACGCAAAACCGTTTCTTCCCATGTTTCGCGGCGCTTTAAATCCGGTAAATACCGGCTGTATTTCATGTAGTAAACTAAATCGGATAAAAGTTTCAATGACTCGTTCATTGTTAGTGGCCCTTTATGTTACTTTATAAATATCCCTACTACTAATTTTGCGCCCTCCCCAGAATCACAAAAAAATCAACAGGTAGTGGCCAACTTGGCCTCTAACACACAATATATAGTATTTTGACATGGCGGGCGATAATTTTTTTTACAATTCTGTATATTTGGCACTTGATTTTATGAGTGGGTCGGTTTTCGGGCATTTTTCCCTTTGGCGATTCGTGCGATTTTTGCACAAAAAATAAAATAGTAGAAAGGAGAAAGGCAAAAGTAGGAAGTAGGAGGTAGGAGGTAGGAAGTTTGAGGTTAGAGGGTTTAAAAATTCAATAAACAAATTCAAAAATGGTTTTTTCTTTTTTACTTTCCCCTTTTGCCTTTTTCCTTGACTTTTTATACGAAACTGGTATTATTGCATAAAGTTTTTTACAAAAAGGGCAAAATATGGCAGAAATTTATGCAATATTTCAGACCGGTGGAAAGCAATACCGCGTTAAAAACGGTGACACCATAAAGGTGGAAAAGCTGAAAGCCGATGGGGAAATTGACTTTGATCAAGTTCTGATGGTTGGTGACAAGATTGGAAATCCGTTGGTTTCGGGTGCGAAAGTATCCGCCCAGGTTATCGCGCAAGAACGCGCGGACAAAATCTTGATATTCAAGAAAAAGCGTCGTCAAAACTATCGCAGAACCAAAGGCCATCGTCAAAACATCACGGTCTTGAAGATAACAGAAATCAAGGGATAGTCTATAGACTATTTGCGACTGAAAGGAGCAAATTATGGCACATAAGAAAGCAGGTTCGGCATCTACGAATGGACGCGACTCGGCCGGACGTCGATTGGGCGTCAAAAAAGGCGGCGGACAAAAAGTAATTGCTGGCAATATTATTGTCAGACAACGTGGAACAACGGTTCATCCGGGATTGAATGTCGGAATGGGCAAAGACCACACATTGTTTGCAAAGACGGACGGAAACGTTGTATTCAAACGCGGAATGCGCGATCGTAAAACGGTTTCGGTTGTTCCTGCCGAAGCAAAATAAGAAATCGCCGCAACCGCGGCGATTTTTTTTACATTTTTTATAAACTGAAAAACCGCGGGCATACGCCCGCGGCCTCTCCCTTCCTTCCGGATACCGGAAACTTTATTTGCCTTGGCTGCTTTTTACTATGCTGCTTTGGCGATTTTTTCTTCCACTTCGTATGCGTCCATTATCTTTTTCGCTTCTGCAAATACCATTTCTTTGACTTTGCATGCCAACACTTCGGTTTCCAGACTTTCTGCTGCAATATCAAAATTATCAGTGCGAATTTGTAATGAAACATACGCCCCAACCAATGAAGCGCGCGACAAATCTTCAATACTGCGAGGGGCGGTGCCCGCACCAATATGTAATTCATCCGCCAACGATACTATTTGGCGATCGCCATTAACCCAAACGGTTGTGGTGAGAACGCTGTCCAGCGCAATCATTATTTCTTTAATGTTTTTTGGCACGTCGCCCTCCTTTGTCTTTCCCTATTTTCTGCGGTTTTTATCGCCTATACCCTTGCCTATACACGAATCATAGAACAAAAACGAATCGCCCGTCAAGAACATTTTTATAAAACTTTATTTATGCCGGAAATCTGCCGTTTTTGCGAATCGATTGCTTTTTTGCGAAAAATATTTTTGGTTTTTATTCTATTTTGTTAAATACAAAGGTCTATACAAAAACCGCGCTTTGGCGCGGTTTGATTCGGACAGACAGATAAATTACACAACAAAAAAAGTGCAAATTGCACCTTTTTTGTTGTTTTTCTGGGTTTTATATTCCCAACATTTGCTGTTCGCCACCAGAGTTTTCGTTGGCCAGTTTTTCCTGACGTTCTTCCTCTTTGGCAATTTCCCGAACACGTTGAACATATGCGCCTGTACCAACCGGTATCAAACGACCAACGATAAGGTTTTCGTTTATACCCGCCAATTTATCTGTCGCACCATTTATCGCCGCATCCACCAAGATTTTTGTCGTCTGTTGGAACGCCGCGTTAGATATAAATGAACGGCTGGTCAAGCTGGCGCGAGTCAATCCAACCAAGATTTGGCTTGCTTCTGCTTGGCGACCATTTTCACGTGCTACGCGTTCGTTTTCTTCTTCGAAATCGACACGATCAACAACCTGACCCATCAAGAACTGGGTATCGCCCGGTTCCGAAACTTCTACACGTCTGGTCATTTCACGGATCAAGATTTCGATATGCTTATTGTTGATAACCACGCCCTGCAAGCGATAAACTTGCTGGATTTGATTCACCATAAATGTTGTCAATGCTTTTTGACCCAAAATACGCAATATATCTTGCGCGACTGGATCACCGCTGACCAACATATCGGCCTTTTTCACAATATCGCCGCTGCGAACCAATAATGGTTCACCCTTTGGAATCATATATTCTACTGGGGTTCCTTCCGCCGGCACGATACGCACAACAACCTTGTTCTTTGCATTGTCTTCTATTTCAATCTCGCCATCAATTTCGGCCAGTATCGCAGGATTCTTTGGATGACGAACTTCCAGCAGTTCATTGATTCGCGGCAGACCACCGGTAATATCATGAACCTTTTTGCTTTCAGTCGGTATACGCGCCAAAACATCACCAGCACGAACCGATGCGCCTTCGGCAACATTCAGAACCGAGTATATCGGCAGCATGTATTCCGCCAATTTTTTGCCACCCAATGACAATACTTCGCCGTTTGCACCCAAAAGTGATACTTTCGGCTGTAATGCTTTCTTGGTCTGGTTTTTCCAGTTCAAGATTTTGCGGCTGGTTATTCCGGTCATAGGATCCATGCTTTCTGTAAATGAAATATTTTCAATCATATCTGACAGATGAACTTTTCCGTCTTTTTCAGCAATAATCAGGTTAGCATACGCATCCCATTCTGCAATTTTTGCGCCCTTTTCGACACTCATGCCATCTTTCATTATCAACCATGAAGCATACGGCAATTTTGCGGTAAACAAATGATTACCCTTGTTGTCCGTTATCGCTATTTTTGAATTACGCGATACAACTATATGCTTGCCTGCGCTGTTTGTGACCAAGTCGGTATCAATCAGTTCCAGACGACCATTCATTGGCGCTTCTATAAAGTTGCTGCCGCTGCCGCCGGATGCAATTCCACCAACGTGGAAGGTTCGCAGGGTCAGCTGAGTTCCAGGTTCACCAATTGATTGTCCAGCTATAACGCCGACTGCTTCGCCAACGTGAACCAATGTTCCGCGCGACAAATCCATACCATAGCATTTTGCACACAAACCATTTGATTTACATGTCAAAACGCTGCGAATTTCAATACTGCCCAAACCGGAATCATTGATTTTCTTTGAATCAGCCTTTGTAATCAAATCGCCTTTTTTCACAATCAATTCGCCAGTTCCAGGATTCACAACATCTTGCGCCGCTGTTCTGCCCAAAACTACATCACCCAGTGAAATAGACAACATAGAGCCATCAAATACTGGTTTTGCAGTTATAGATTCATCTGTGCCGCAATCATGTTCGGTAATAAAGGTATTCTGGGCCAATATAACCATTCTGCGTGTCAAATATCCAGCATTTGCAGTTTTCAAAGCAGTATCCGCCAAACCTTTGCGGGCGCCGTGAGTACTGTTAAAGTATTCCGACATCGACAGGCCTTCTTTAAAGTTCGAAATAATTGGAACTTCGATAATAGATCCGTCTGGTTTCATCATCATTCCACGCATGGCGGCCAGCTGTTGAATCTGTGCCTTGGATCCACGGGCACCGGACGCTTGCATCATTGAAATGCTGTTCCAGTTGTCACCTTCGGATTTACGCAGGTTCGAGAACGCAAGGTCCGCCAGCCTGTTTGTAACACCATGCCACATATCGACAATTTTATTATATTTTTCTTTGCGAGAAATCAATCCGTTTTGATATTGCAATTCAATTTCTTCGGTCTGAGTTGTCGCATTGGCGATAATTTCCTGTTTTTCTTCTGGGATTTTTATATCGTCAAAACCTATGGAAATTCCACTGCGTGCTGCTTGTTCGAAACCTGTGTTTTTCAGATTATCTGCCAAAGCAATCATATCTTTATCGCCGCAACGATCATACGTGATGGTCAACAAAGACTTTATTTTTCCAACTGGCATTTCCTGATTTACCAAGTCAAATGGCATGTCGGGTTTTTTCGGCAGCAATTCGCCCAGAATCATACGACCAGCGGTAGTTTTTACAGTTTGTGTGCCCTCAAACGCGTGATAACGTGTTATGATTGGAGTATGCAAAGTAATTGTCTTGGCCTCTAATGCCATGTAAATTTCATCCATAGACGCAAAACGTGGTGATTTTTCAGTATGTTCACCATTTACCAATGATAAATAATAAACACCCAAAACCATGTCTTGGGACGGAACAATTACTGGTTCGCCGTTCGCAGGCAGCAAAACGTTATTCGAAGACAA
Source organism: uncultured Muribaculaceae bacterium (assembly GCA_964534055.1). GTDB lineage: Bacteria > Pseudomonadota > Alphaproteobacteria > Rs-D84 > Rs-D84 > WRCA01. The sequence goes on from CAZHPG010000021.1 coordinate 7,269, forward strand.
CATTAATGTGCGTGCTTCTAATTGCGCTTCCAATGAAATTGGAACATAGACGGACATTTGGTCACCGTCAAAGTCAGCATTGAATCCCTTGGTAACCAATGGGTGCAAACGAATTGCTTTACCTTCTATCAAGATTGGTTCAAATGCCAACATACCCAAGCGATGCAATGTTGGTGCGCGGTTTAATAATACAGGATGTTGATAAATAACTTTTTCCAAAATTTCCCATACAATGTCTTCGCCCGCTTCGACCATCTTTCTTGCTGTTTTCAAAGTATTTGCATAATCACCAGCCAGCAAACGCGAATAAACAAATGGTTTGAACAATTCCAATGCCATTGATTTTGGCAGACCGACCTGATGCAATTTCAAACTTGGTCCAGACACAATAACACTGCGTCCTGAATAATCCACACGCTTACCCAGCATGTTCATACGGAAACGACCCTGTTTACCCAGCAATGAATCCGACAAAGATTTTAATTTTTGACGATTTTGTGAAACCAATGGACGGCTTTTGTGTCCATTGTCAAACAATGCATCGACGGCTTCTTGTAACATACGTTTTTCATTGCGCACGATGATTTCAGGTGCACGCAAATCCATCAATTTTTTCAAACGATTGTTGCGGATAATTACGCGGCGATACAAATCGTTCAAGTCCGAAGAAGCAACGTGTCCTGCTTCGAGTGTAACCAATG
>CAZHPG010000022.1:0-7953 GCA_964534055.1 uncultured Muribaculaceae bacterium
AATGTTGCTGGCAAGGGGGCCGCACGTTCAGTCCGCAAAGAAAAGAAAGTCCCAGCCGTGATTTACGGCGACAAGAAAACCCCAGTTGCAATCGAGTTGAATGCCAAAGAATGGGTAGAACTGATTAAAAAACCAGGTCTGCGGACAAAATTGTTTGAAATTGAAACCCCAAATAGTTCAGAAAACGCAATGTTGATGGATATTCAATATCATCGCGTATCAGATGCGCCGATCCACGTGGATTTTAAGCGTATTGATATTTCTAAACCGGTCAGCGTGGTTGTTCCATTGGAATTGATGAATGCTGAAACATCGCGTGGCTTGAAAATGGGCGGCACATTGAACTTTGCAAAGCGCAAAGTCGGAATTGTTGCCAAGGTTGATTCAATCCCAGAAAATATCAAGGTTGACTTGTCCACATTGGGCATTGGCGACGTTGTTCACGGTAGCGATTTGAAATTGCCAGCGGGCGTTGAACTTGGGTTGCATCAGTCTAACCTGGCGTTTGTAATCATCGCGGGTAAGATGGCCGAAGAAGCAGACGCAGCGAAACCAGCAGCGGCAGCAGCAGCACCAGCCAAGGGCGCCAAGGGTGTCAAACCAGCAGCAGCGGCAGCCCCAGCAAAAGATGCCAAGGCAGCAGCCAAACCAGCCGCCAAGCCAGCCGCTAAAAAGAAATAAAAAATAATAGTAATAAAAAAACCGCGCACTGCGCGGTTTTTTAATTTTCTAATTACAAACTGGCGGAGATGGAGAGATTCGAACTCTCGATACCCTTGCGAGTATACTTGCTTTCCAAGCAAGCGCACTAGGCCACTATGCGACATCTCCTGGAAATGTAATTATTCCGCAGATTCTTCTGGTAATGAACCTTCCAATTCTTCGGCAATCTCTTCTTCGACCATTGGTGTTTCGACAATCGCATCTTCCAATTCTGCATCCAGTTCTTTCAACAATGGATCTTCGGATTGGGATTCAATAGAATTTTCGGATTCATCGGCAGTTGGCACAGATTTATAAGACTGAACAAATTCGTGGCGTAAATTGCCAATATCCAGTTTGCCGCTGGCGATTTCATGTAATGCAATTACAGTTGGTTTGTCTCTTTTTGCTGGAACAACTGGCTCGGCCCCGCCATTCAGATCGCGGACGCGCTGTGTAGCAAGCATTCCCAGCTCGTACCGGCTGTCTACATATTTAATAGTATCAGTGTTTGTAGTGCGTGCCATTATGAAATCCTTTATTGCAATAATTTTTAGCGACGCTATAATGCCCCGAAAGTTCTGAAAATGCAAGAAAAAAATATAAAATTTATCACAATGGGTTGTCGGCTGAATGCGCTTGAGGCTGAAAAAATCGCAAATATGCTGGCAAAAGTGTCTGCAGGCCCTGCAATTATTGTAAATACTTGTGCCGTCACGGCCGAGGCTGAACGTCAATCCAGACAAGAAATTCGAAAACTGGCTCGTGAAAATCCGAATGTTCCATTGTTTATAACGGGTTGTGCGGCAACGCGCGCACCACAGGACTATGAAAAAATTCCAGGTGTCGCGGCCGTTGTCAAAAATTCCGATAAAATGAAGCCAGAAGCTTATCAGGTAGTAATGAGGAGTGAGGAAGTAGGAGGTAAAAACTCTGCAATTCCTACTTCCAACCTCCTAACTCATAGTTTATCCAAGGCCTTTGTTCAGATTCAAAACGGCTGCAATCACAATTGTGCATATTGCATAGTCAGCAAACTGCGCGGCAAAAATGTATCATTCCCGTATCAACAAATTCTAGCGGATGTTCAATCTGCCGTGGATGTCGGATTTTACGAGGTTGTCTTAACCGGCGTAGATATAGCTGGATATCATGAAAATGGCGAATTTTTATCAGATTTGTGTGAAAAATTATTAAATGATGTGCCGGATTTACAGCGGCTGCGATTATCTTCGACTGACCCCGCCAGCCCCGAATGCGCTAAAATTATAAAACTGATGGCGCGCCAACCGCGAATGCTGCCACATATGCATCTTTCCATGCAATCGGGCAGTGATAAAATTTTGGCCGTAATGGGCCGCCGCCATAATGCTGAAATGGTCAGAGAAATTGTAAGAACTTCATCCATCAACCCTCGTCCTTCATCCTTTTCATGGGATATAATTTGCGGATTCCCTGGCGAGACAATTCAATTATTTGAAGAAACGTGTGAATTGATAAAGGAATTAAAACCTGTTCATATTCATGCGTTCCCATTTTCGCCGCGTCCGGGAACATTGGCGGCGACCATGCCAGACCAAGTAGATCGTGCAGAATCAAAGCGCCGCGTTAAAATCGTAAATGATTTGGCAAATGAAAATCGCCGCGAATTTATGAAGGCGCAAGTTGGGCAAACAGCCCAGCTTTTGATGGAACAGGGCAATATAGGTCGCACAGTTGATGATATTCCTGTTCGTGTGTCTGGCGCGCAAATCCAACCACGAACAATCATTGATGTAAAAGTTTCTGGGATTCAGGGCAATTATCTGCTTGCCTAAATTTTCAAAAATCTGTAAAATATACCACAGGAAATGAGAAAAGCATTACTTGCTCTTTGCTGTTTGTTATCGGTCGTATTTGTTGCGAATGGCGAATCGCCGCAAAATCCGCGCACCACGTCGGTTGGAACGCAACGATCGGAAAGAATTCAATCAGATTCTGTAAATCGTGCGGCTGCGCCGCGGCGCGCTGGAACATTGGGCGCCAGAACGGCAATCGCGCCGACCCAACAATCACGCAGTGCCGGTGTTTCACGCAGCGCCAGCATAAAAAATACCAGGTTTTTGCCCGTTACCGCCGCACGCAGTGCCAGCGTTTCACGCAGCGCCGCCGCGCCCCGTGCGACAGCGGTTTTTTCTGATACATCAAAACTGGGCACGGGATATAACACGTGCCGTGAATCTTATAACACCTGCATGGATCAATTTTGCGCGGGCGCAAACGATACTTACAGACGTTGCATTTGCTCTAATAAATACAAGGATTTTGCCGATATGGAGGCTGCGCTGTCCAGTGCCAAAACCATGCTGCAAAGTTTTGCCGATAATAATCTGAAGAATGTCGGGTTGACCGCGGACGAGGTTGGCGCAATGGGAACAGCGACATCTGGCGAATTGGCAACGACCACGGACAGTTCTGCTGCGGCAGCAATGTTGGAAGAGATTGGTGATTTATTATCGGGCAAGGCAAAACCAGCACAGCAACCAACCACTTTGGATTTCAGTAATCTGAATTTTGATGCGGCCATGAATGATGTTTGGGCTGGCACAGACGCATTAAATTCCAGCACCAAAGATTTGACATCATTGACTGGCGAAGATTTATATAACGAAGTAAATACCCAGTGCACCCAGTTGTCGGCATCATCATGTGAGTCCCAGGCTACGGCCCAGATGGTTCGCAGCGCGTATAATTTGCTGATAAGCCAGGATTGCCAGGCATATTCCAAGGGTATAGATGCCCAGAAAGAGCAAGTTGCACAAAAAGTTCGCGATGCGAACAAGTTATTGCGTGACGCACGTTTGGATGAATATCGGTCGCACAATTCCGCCAGTATGAATGAATGCATTACAAAAGTTCGCAATGATATACTGAATGATGCGGCGTGCGGTGCAAATTTCAAACGTTGTTTGGATTTTACGGGTATGTATATTGACTCGAACACGGGCGAACCGATTTATTCGCCAAATCTGTTTCAATTGGCCAGTCAGATAAAATTGGAAAACACAAATGCATCGGAAAATAAAACATTCTTGGCCGGATTGGAATCTTTCAAAAATCGCGCGACTGCATCTTTGGACAGCTGCCGTGATGATGCAACTGCGGTTTGGGACGCGTTCAAAAGTCAGGCATTGATTGAAATTGCCCAGGCCCAAGACAAGAAATTGCAAGAAGTTAAAGACAGTTGTGTTATGACAATGAAAGATTGTTATGATTCAACAACCGAGGCATTAAACAGCTTTGATGATACAACATCGCAAAGAACCACCGCTTTGTCGGCCCAGGCCAGTGCGGCAATGTGCAAGGACAAAGTTCTGGCATGTGCGGCCCTTTATACTCCTGCGGGCGGGGTGGCATGCAAATTTGATACTAATAATAAAATAACCAATGCGGATAAATGCGGACTGCGTGAGTTAATGAGTTTTGTAAGTACGGTTGATAGCGTAAAAGTTGCCGAAGGCTGTGATTCTTCGCTGGAAACCTATGTCGCAGAAACTTGCGCGCCTGCGGCCGGGGATACGATAAACCAGTCCCCATATGGTTGCCGTTTAATCAGCCCCAGCACATTTATGCGCGGCTTGCAAAGTTATGCCAAAACATTCTGTATGGGTGCAGATGATGCAGTATTGGATACAGATACTTTGAATTCAGTGAACAATGCCATGGAAACAGTCAAGGAACAAATTACAGCACAACTGCAGCAACAGTGCACAGAATTGGGTGGCAGATGGGTTTCTGATGTTTCCGAATTAAGCAAAACAACAAAATCGGAACTGGATTCTAACTTTTTAACAGCGGTATATGGCAGTTTGAATAATTTCAAACAAACCGCAGATTCGTCTTATGATTGGGTGTCTGTGACATCAACTTTGACTGGTACGGCCCGCAGCGCATTGGTTCCGCGTGCAGGTGAAGTGGTTGCACAACAAACCCAGGCAATCAGTAATATCAGCGACCTGTCCATTTCCCAAACCCAAGCTCAAAAACAATCTGCCACGGACAAGAATGTTTCAACAAATAAGACAGTTTCGGCGGATAAAACCGCCGCAACACGCACGGTACAGACGATTGCGTTGCCGAACTCTATCGGATGGGGTGTGTGCCTGTATTGGGGCGCGGCGGCAAAATGTAATGCCCAGAATACTGCATTGGGCGGAATCGGTTTGGCCAGTTGGGACGGCAGCCAATGCGTATATACTGCGGGTTTCCCTCAGGCGGTATGTGAAACTATCGGAAACGCCACATGGTTGGAGGATCAAAAAGAATGCTGGATCGCAAGATGAGCCTTAAATACATAAAGTTTTTTGCATTATTGATTCTTGCGCTTGGCGCGGCGGGGCCTGCAACTGCCAGTTGCTATGGTTATGAATGGACATACAATTGGGAATCGCCATATGACAACCGAAATGCTTGGGGCTGTGATTGCAGCGAAACCAGCGACGGATACCGAATTTATAAAAAAGATTATAACACAAAAAATTATTGGGATGGCGGGACGCAAACTTCGGGTGGCGACAAGCGTAAATGCCAGTTCCCTACTTACAGCCGATGCAATAACATCAGCGGCAGCCAAGACAAGTGGGAGGCATGTGCAGGCGTTTGGATAAACCCCGACTCGCCACTATCAACATCCGTAACCAAACTTACCGACGGAATGACCGCCAAAATGACCAGCACTGGCTGGCTGTGGAGTTGTAAAGAAGGATATACCAAAAAAAGCGATAACAGCGGATGCGTAAGCATTGTAAACCCATGCGGAACTGACGGCACCAAGGTATTATACAAGGGCCAGTGTTATGATAAGCCTGCATCTGGTTATGGATTTAATTATACCACTGGGACAACTGTTGATTCGGTTGTAGAATGCAGCACAAAAACCCTGACGAACGGCTTGGTTTATCAAAAGTTATTTGATGGATATATTTGCATAACTTGCCCGGCGAATACCTATATCAGAAATACCGACATGTGGTTCGAAGATGGAAACTGTGGGGCAGTGAAAAAGGTTAATCAGTATAAATTCACGGAATGCGCCAAGAAAGGCCTGGTGGATAAAGATTTGGAAAACTGTCTGTTGAATTAAATCAGCCGTTCTCGTCCGCCTTTCCATCCAAAAATAAAATCGCCAAACGGCGATTTAATTTTTGGCTTGCCAGTCAAAGGTTGGTGGGTCGTTTTTATATTGGGGACATGCTCGCCACTTTGTGGCTGTGCGGCATTCGTTCCCGTTCGCGTTGCTCGCTACGCGTGCCTTGCGGCTCGCTGACTCATTGTCGAACCCGGGTTCTTGTCCGCCTTTCCATCCAAAAATAAAATCGCCAAACGGCGATTTAATTTTTGGTGGGTCGGCAGGGACTCGAACCCCGGACCAAAGCGTTATGAGCGCTCCGCTCTAACCAACTGAGCTACCGACCCGACCGCGTGATTATACAGGTTTTTTGTCGTGTTTCAAGTGGAAAATGATTTTTTAATTAACAAGCTGCTTGCAAAAGATTCCCATTTCGGCTATATAAAAATTATGTCCAATCCATTCGTTCATCTTCGCGTGCATACCAAGTATTCCATAGGCGAAGGAACGCTTTATGTCCATGCAAATCCTAAAAAAGACCCAAATCGCCAAACTATTGTAAAATTATGCCAGAAATATGAAATGCCGGCCGCCGCTATAACAGATACAAATTTGATGTCGGGCACGGCCGAATTTTCAGATGCTATGTCTGACGCTGGAATCCAACCAATTATCGGAATTTGTGCTTCGTTGAATCACCATGATCGGGCCGATCCAAAAATATTGCGCATAGAACAACTTTCCCAGATTATCTTGTTGGCGCAAAATGAATTGGGTTGGAATAATCTGTGTAAATTAAACTCTTTGATGTATATGCGCCACGACAACCAGCATTTGGGTGCCTTTATTACCATGGAAGAACTGGAAAATCATGCATCTGGATTGATTTGCTTGTCTGGTGGGCATACTGGTCCATTGGGAAAAATGATTCTTCAGGGACAAAGCGCAGATGAAATGGCGCGGCGGATAAAGGGTATATTTGGCGACAGATTTTACATTGAAATAATGCGCCATGGTTTGGCCGAGGAAATAAAGACCGAACCCGAATTTTTACGCCTGGCTACCGAACAAGAAATCCCGATTGTTGCAACAAATGATGTTTGTTTTGCTGGACCAGAAAATTATGAATCTGCGGACGCATTGGCATGTGTTTTGCAACAGACCAAGGTTATAGATCCGGATCGCAAACGCAAAAATTCTGAACAATATTTCAAGTCTGGGGATCAAATGGCGGAATTGTTCAGTGATTTGCCCGAAGCACTGGAAAATACGATAAACATTGCACATCGCTGCGGATTTATGGTGAATACAAAATCAAAACCATTGCTGCCGAAATTTGGTGATGATTTTGATACCGAGTGCCAAATGTTGCGTGATGATGCCCACAATGGTCTGGCTGTGCGTATGGCCGAACAAAATACCCCAGAACCAGAGCAAAAGGCATATTTTGACCAATTGGATTTTGAACTGGAAGTTATTATAAAAATGGGCTTTCCGGGTTATTTCCTGATAGTTGCGGATTATATCAACTGGTGTAAAAAGAATGATATTCTGGTTGGTCCTGGACGCGGTTCTGGTGCTGGCTCGGTTGTATCTTGGGCGTTGCGCATTACGAATGTAAATCCGATGAAATATGGATTACTGTTTGAACGCTTTTTGAATCCCGACAGAATTTCTATGCCGGATTTTGACGTTGATTTTGAACCGGCTGGATTGGAACGTGTCGCAAATTATATCAGTGAAAAATATGGCGCAGATCACATTTGCAGAATTATTACTTTTGGCAGCATGCAGGCGCGCGGCGCGATACGCGATATTGGGCGCGTGTATGGAATGCCGTATTCCAAAACGGACAGATTTGCAAAATTGATACCAATGGACGCAAAGAAAATTGCAGATGCAGTGCGTCAATCAGATGAAATTCAAGATTTGCTGGACAGCGACAACGATCTTAAAAAAGTGGTTGATGTTTCCATGGAAATTGAGGGTGCATTCCGTAATTTGGGACAACATGCGTGCGGATTTGTTATTGGCGACAGACCAACAACAGACATTGCGCCGGTGTATCGTGATCCAGGCAATGAAATGCCCAGCTGCCAATTTGATGGACATTTTTTGGAATCTGTGGGCTTGATAAAATTTGA
>CAZHPG010000023.1:0-7390 GCA_964534055.1 uncultured Muribaculaceae bacterium
GTGGGGCAGGGTATCCAAAAATATTAATCCCTGCAAAGGCCCTTTAATTGGCGATAACGAATAACGGCTTGCTCCAGTGACATTTCCCCGGAAAGGCGATGCCTGCAACCCCTTTTTTGTTTTCTGAAAAAATCTTCGTATGCAGAATCTAAATCAGTATTGCTGGTCATGACAAGTCTTGTATGATTAAAAGTTTCCGTTACGCGAATGTTTGGATTTGGCACCATTATATATGTAACAAACATTTTTTCAGACATGTCGATACGCATGTTCATATCGTTGCGCCATTTATCCCGCAAATCATCTTCACTGACAATAAAATCGATAACAAGTTTGTTGTGGCACATTTCCCACATTTCAATTAATGCTTCTTGGATGTGCATCCCTGATCTGGATTGATGTCGGATAGTTTTAACACCGCGTGTCATGGATATACCTGTATCATTTGTATCTCTCTGCCGCATTTTATAATGATTTATTAAAAAGTAAACAAAAATAGTGGGCGCGCCCAGAAGGATAGTAATTCCCACTGCGTGGGCCCCTTTCGCGGTGTAAGGTTCAAACTTCGCTATGTTTGTTTTCACCAACTTTCCGTTTCGCTCGCTGGGCACTTTGTGCCCGCTGCGCGGCAATCGTAACGATTTGGATGCGCAAAGCTTTCCAAATCTACTTCTTGTCGAACCCGGGTTCTCATCTGCTTGGGACGGCAAAAAATAAAATGACCGAAATGGTCATTTAATTTTTTGGCGCGCCCAGAAGGATTCGAACCCTCAGTCTTCTGATCCGTAGTCAGATGCTTTATCCAGTTAAGCTATGGGCGCTGCGTGCGCAATCATAAACTCTTGATTATCTAAAATCAAGTGGTTTATTAGATGACTTTCTGTTTGGTCTGGTTCATAACACATGAACCGCGGGCATCTTTTAAAATTCCCATTACAGAATCAAAACAGGTGTCGCTCTTTCTGGCATCTAATTCGCGTATTATGTAAACGAAAGGATATCCATTGTCGTCATGAAGAATTTGGTATTCTTTATTAGTTCTTTTGGCCATGGAAATATTTTTGATAATCGTGTTCATTTTCATATGCATAGAACAATCTTTAAAAGAACAATCGCATCCGATGCATGAAACTGATTCATCGCGTGCGTTGTTATAAACGCCATCTGTAACTCTTACTGTATGTCCTGACATAAATATTTCCTTTATTTGTAATGCTTAGATATTTGTAATGCTTAGAATTTTAGCCCATAAAATAAATTTGTCAAGCTGATATATGGTTTTTATAGATTCCACTTGCATATTTTTTGATTTGCGGTTATATTTCAGCGGAAATTAAAGGATAGTTCATGTTTTCAATTTTGCTTGTTTTATTGGTAATTGTTGCCTTTCTGATGATTGGTATAATTTTATTACAAAAGTCCGAGGGTTCTGGAATGTCCGGCAGCAGCGCCGCATCCATGTTTGGTGGTGCATTGACTGGCGCTTCGGCGGGAAATTTTTTAACCAAAGCCACAACGATTTTGGCGATGATATTCTTTTTATTGTGCGGTGCGCTGGCGATTGTGGCCAGCCGTTCCGCAAATAAACCCGTGGTCAGCGAGCTGCAACAAGAATTAGTTCAGCCATCTGCACCCGTGCAAGTTCCTGAAAATTAAAAATCCGCCCGTTGGGCGGATTTTTTTATTTGATTTATTTCGCTTTTTTTCTATTTTCCTTTTGCATACTTTGCGTTTCTTTGATAAAATTAGATAAAGATAAAATGGGTTGGAGATGAGAAAATTTTTCGCAGTTGTGCTTGCTGTTGTTTTTGCTTTGCCGGCATTTGGCGCTGAAAGACCAGCGATTGCAACCCGTATTAGTATTTCGGGTGCGACCGCATCGCGCATTGTTCCCACATCGGCCGCAAGTCCGACCGCTGTCGCAGCCACGACAACATCTGGAAATTCTGCAAGTTCTGCCACATCATCGGTTGCGCCGGCGCAGGTCACGGATGGATGTCGCACCGCTTATCGCAGCTGTATGGACCAATTCTGTTTGTCGGATGAATCCGAAGGGCAGCGTTGTGCGTGTTCTGATAACATCAATGCATCCAAACCCAAAGTCAAAGAAATTCAAGAAATCCAGTCCGCGGCTGAAAAACTTTTTGGCGAAGGTGTCGAACGTGAAAAGCTGGGGGCGCGCGCTAACATGGCTTTTGCTGATAACGCCAATGCTCAAAGCGATCGATTTACCGCATGGCTTGATTCCGAAACAATAGTTCAATCCGACGAAGAAGAATTGGGTCAAGATTTGGAAATCGGATCCGGACTTTACGAAACTGCGTCCAAGCAATGCGCCGCCAAGTTGCAGGCATGTGGCGACCAGGCAGAGATGGAAAAATTGTTGTATTCACGCACGATTGCATCTGACTGCAAGGCTTTTGGCCAATATCTGGATCAGCAAAAGCGCATAGCACAGCAAAACAAAGCGACCGCCGAAAAGGCTGTTCGCACTGCACGCACCGAAATGTTGGACACCACCAACAGATTTAACCGCGGCGAATGCTTACTGGCGTATAAAGCATGCATTTCTGATAAAGGCGGATGTGGGGTAAATTTTGAAAATTGCATGGATGAATCATTGTTGCAGCGGCGTGCGAATGCTTGTACCGATGTGTTGGATCAGTGCACGGTTGTTCGCGCAGATGTTTTGAAAGACTGGGCCGAAGAATCCAAATTGGTTTTGGCGCAAGCATCCGATTTTGAACGGACGAATAAGCCGTTGCTGTGTCGATCAAAAATTCGTGCGTGTTTGGAAAATGGTTGCAGCACTGCGACCGACAGTATGTGCCTGATCGATATCAATGTCGCCGCGGGAATTTGCCCGATTATCAATGATTGCGACACGTTGGTGCCGGGATTAAAAAATGCATACAAGGCTGAACTGGCATCATTGCGTGTAAACTTTTGCCAGAATGATATAACCAAATGCATGCAGGACAAATGTGGTGCGAACTTTACTGCGCCAGAATGCATTGTTCAAAAAGTAAGCAGTTTGCAAAGCATGTGTCCGCAATCAATGTTTCCATCATGCAAGGGCATCGCACAATTTGATGCAATCAAATCCGCTGTTGCGTTGCGCGTTGATTATCAATTGTTGAACGGATGTATGAACTTTGTCGAAGAGTTTATGGGAAATTCTGGTTGCGGAACAGAAATGGACTGCATCCCCGAAGATACACGGATTACAGGTATGACAGAAATTCCAGCGAACGAGACCGAATTCAAAAATCAACTTTTTGCATCGGCCGAGGCGGCATCTGATAAATTCTTTGATACAATGGAAAAAGAATCCGTAACTGCATCCAGATGTGTTCAGGCTAATCAACCCGCCGGTGTTAAATCGTTCAAGGGAACCATTTTCGGACAGGTTCGTATGACGGGACGCATTGCCGCAGTGAAAAGAATGGAAAGACTTTACAATGCAAAAGTCGATGAAATATCCAGGGCCAAGTCTGTGGATGAGGCGCGCGTAAGATGCGAAAACATTTATGCCCAGGCTGTGAAACAAAACAGCACTCATTCGCGCAGTGAAGACAAAGAAGGCAGCTGGACAACGGCGTATAATTTTGAACCAAACCTGCGTAATTGTCAGCTGACGCGTTGGGAAAAAGTTTGTGAAGTTGCGGGCGTGTCAGAAGAAAGTGGCGTAATCAAGGGCGCGGCTGGCGGGGCGGCAATGGGTGTCGGCGCGGGCAGTGCATTGGGGCCATGGGGCGCGCTGGGCGGATTAGTTTTGGGCGGCGTTGGTGGCGCGTTCGCTGGCGGCCAGGCTGCGGATGAACAAACAATTTGCCATGAAGTTGGTCCAATTTACGAAGATAGAAATATCTGATGTACCGGAGAATGTAATGAAAAAAAGTTTTAACTTTACCGCAACATTATTTATGACAGGTTGCTGTATGTTCGTTGCAATGTTTGCTGCGCAAACAGTGCATGCGGCAACGGTCAAGGGTCAATCTGTGGTTCAAACGGGTGTGCCGACCGTGCGCACACGTGTTGCGGCATCCGGAATTTATAATCAGTCATGTTATGATACTTATTATGGTTGTATGGATCAATTTTGCGTCGGCGATTCTAATGTTCTGAATATCCCGGGTGAACCCGTAACCATAGATGGTGGAACCTGTGCGTGCAGTGATACAGCCCAGGGCCTGAAAGATAAAATCGCAACAATGAATCAACGGCTGGATCAGGCTAACGCCCTTAAAACTATCGAGGTTGAAAAAGTCGAAGCAGGGGCCAAGGCCGACATTGTATTCACGGGCACCCGCGAATATGACAAGGATGGAAATGTTGTAAAACTGGATGCTGCAAAAAAAGCAAAGCAGCAAGAAATGTTATCATTATGGGATAACAGCGAGTTTGATCCGTTTGCTGAAAGTGAAACAGAAACCAGTATTGCCAATCAATCCGGCGCCGCGCTGTATAAAAGTGCGCATCAGATGTGTGTGGATCGGATGCCCGTCAATTGTGCCAAAGATATAAATCTTTTGACCTCACTTTACAGCACGCAAATAAAGTCCGACTGCAAAGCGTTTGAAAATACAGTTTCCAAAATGCAGGTCAAAGTAGATGCAGAATACGCCGCCGCTGAAAAAGCGGTTCGCACTGCGCGTCTTGCTTCGTTTGATTCTGCCAACGAATACGACAGCGGAACCTGTATGTTGAATTTTCGCAAATGCATGACCGGACCAGATGTATGCGGTTCCGATTGGACGAAGTGTGTTGGCTTTATCGCGTCGGAAAATATGCAGAACAGCAAGCGTACCAACAATGTTTCGCGGCAAAATGTAAATCATGTTGTGAAGTATGAAATCGCTGATACTACGATGGAAATGTTGAATGCTAAACGTAACATTTGTGAAAATGTTTTGGATAAATGCGTTGTCGTTCGTGATGGAGTTTGGGATAATTTCCTGCGCGAGGTTGCGCCCAGTTTGAAATTGGCGGAATTAAATGCGGAATCAAACCTGCGTCAATCATGCTTGACCGATATTTCAGGTTGCATACAAAAAGCATGCAAAGACGATATCGCGGGCAATGGCGTTGCGACAATGGATTCATGTTTGTCACGTCCCGATATGGCGCGGTCTTTCTGCAAAATACAAATTGAAACGTGCGAGCGGATGGAGCCTTTGATTTGGGGTTATGTTAAAGACAAGTTGGCATCTATGCGCGTAGACAGATGCACCCAAGAAGTCAAAACATGCTTTACCGATCGATGCGGTTCTGATTTCAGTCAATGTGTCGGAATGGATTATGATTACATGCACAGCATTTGCCCGTTGGATAAATTGGTAGTGTGCAAACAGAACAATCCAAAATTCTCGATGAGCGATTTGGATTCAATGCTGATGGGACTGTATTTGAATGTTGATAATGCAGCATTGGAAAATTGCCAGAATTTGGTTGATGCCAAGATGCTGGAAATTTGTGGCAGCACTACGGATTGTAATAAATTTGCGGCCGACGATACAATCGGCACGGGCAGTTTACAACCACAGAAAGATGGAAATATTTATCGCATTACTGGAATGATTTCGTTTGGCAGTATTCGTATGGGTGATGCAAATACAATTACTTCGGACGGGAAAAATACACTTGCCCCCGGGCAAATTGATATAAATGAATATATTGCAAAGGCCAGGGCGCAAAACGCGGATGTTGCAAATGCCCAGGGAATCTTGTCCAGCATTGATTCCGAACTGAATAATATTGCCGGCACAATAAATCGCACGATTGAATTGATAGATCAAGATCCAAAAATTCAGTATTGCATCTCTGGCCGAAACTTGTCACAAATTACTGGCAAGGATATGAATACTTCGGCGCGTTTCCCGAATCTGCTGAATCAAACGAAAATATTGATAGCGGCGTCAGCATTGCGCAAGGCCCAAGATAATTATAATACAAAGTTTAATAATGCAGTTGCAGATGCGACCAAGAATGCATCGGCTGATGTTGCGCAATATATGTGTCAAATGATGCCGATGAATGGCGGCGCTGTTTCAAATGATTCAATTGATACAAATGCGGCACTTGCCCAGCCCTATGCGATTTCTTATGATATCAGTTCGGGTTTAACTGCAGATCAATTGTTAAAGGGCGGACATGACAAAACCACATCACAAGGATTCAGTGTATCAAATGCAAGTGGCGGAAATGCAAGTGGTGTAAATGGGTCATGGGTTGGTGGTGCCGCGGGGATAGTAACTGATTCCGTTACTCGTGGAATCCAATCATTGGCCACCAGCAAATATCGTGTAAATACGGCCGGCGGATATAAAGAAATGTGGTCATTGTTTAATCGTGATACCAGAACTTGTCACTATTGCTCGATTACGGTTACGAAAAATTGCACTACCAAGGGATCGCGTGGATTCCTGGGATTGTGGGACAGCCGCGGCGTAGATTGCAAAGAAACCAAGGGCAGTGAAGTCTGTAAAGACATAGAAATGTAAATACTGACCAATAATTATGCCCCCATAAATGGGGGCAAATTTTTTATCTAAAGGCAAAAACTATTTTGTTAGCTCTTTGCCAATCGCAAATACTTTTGGCAACCATTCAATACCAACCGCACTCCACATTGATAAAATTTCTGTTGTTGTATCTTGATTAAATTTTGGCTTAATAATTTCACGAATAGGAATAATTGTGGTCATTTTATAATTTTGACATTCTAAGCAATCTTGGTATTTGGTGGCCCGGTTCTCAGGACTGCAAGCAGATTTGATAACACTGGTCGAAAGTATAAATGGTTGCACCCCAGTATTATCTTTGTTGTTGCACTGTTTTACCAAGTATTGCACATATAAAGGCACAAACACTGGATTGCCTTCAACGGCTTCTAACTCTTTAATGAACTTTTGTTTATAAAAATTATCATCAAAAGTGGACAATACATCTGCATATTTTTCACAGAATAATGCATGGGTCAATTGTCGGCCCAGTTTATGATATCTGGCAAAACTCAAAAGCATGCCAATATCTTGATTGTCGTTATAATTTGATACAATTTCAGCAACGGGGTTTTGAAATGGATCATTAACTTCTCCGAAAGATAGGGAAAAATCAACCGGTCTATAATCGTAGTTTTCTTTAATAGTTTTTATAACCTGGGAAATGGTGATCATTATTAAAACCTTTTAATTTTCGCTCTCTTGCTCCCCACTTGTTAAAGTCTAGCATTAAATCCTTTTAAAACAAGCATTAAAATCCCATCGCCGTCCAATAATTATGCCCCCATAAATGGGGGCAAATTTTTGGTCGGAGTGGCGGGGTTCGAACCCACGACCTCTGCGTCCCGAACGCAGCGCTCTACCAGGCTGAGCTACACTCCGATGCG
>CAZHPG010000024.1:0-7363 GCA_964534055.1 uncultured Muribaculaceae bacterium
AGTTGAAGAAGCAGATCAACTTGCGGAAGTATTACATTATACAAATTATATGGAAAGCGGCAGCATTGGAACAGTCGACGCTGGCGTCAGGATGAGAATACAGTTCTAAATTTTTGCTTTGCGCAAAAATTTCAAGGAGCAAATAGCAAAGCGCAAAGAGCAATTTTGGGGAGAGAGATTATGAAAGAAAATATTGCATTGCAAAAAAGTGTTGATTTTGCAATTCGAATAATCAATCTCTAC
Source organism: uncultured Muribaculaceae bacterium (assembly GCA_964534055.1). GTDB lineage: Bacteria > Pseudomonadota > Alphaproteobacteria > Rs-D84 > Rs-D84 > WRCA01. The sequence continues at coordinate 244 of CAZHPG010000024.1, forward strand.
AAATATTTGGTCGATAAAAAGAAAGAATTTGTTTTGTCTAAACAGGTTCTTCGTTCGGGAACAAGTATAGGTGCCAATCTGTCCGAGGCAGAATGTGCAATCAGCAAGAATGACTTTTTGGCAAAAGTTTATATTGCATATAAAGAATGTTCAGAAACTCAATATTAGCTGAATTTATTACAAAAAACGGATTTTATAACAAAAAAACAATACGAGTCTTTGTTTTGTGAGTGTAACGAGATAACAAAGATTTTATCAAGGACAACAAAAACGATTGAGAATAGTAAAGGAAAAAAATGCGTATAGTTTATCCTTTTTGCTCTTTGCTCTTTGCTCTTTGCTCATTTGGTGAAGCATCGGCGGCTTTGCGTACAGGGAACAGTGGCACTGGTCGCGGCGGCACTTATTCTGCCGTGCAAAGTCAGGTTTTGACAGAAGTTCCCGTGTCTCAAAAAGAACTTATTGAAACTGCAAAAAATTCACAAGATTTGGGATTGTCGGTGCGGGTGTCCAATATGGATTTGGCACGGCGCATAGCGTCTGGCGACGCCACTGCGGGTGTGACCAAAACTCAACTTGATGCATGTGCGGCGATTTATCCAACCGGTTCTTTTGCATGGGATACACCGAATGTGGGCTTTCGTTCTGCGTTGGGATGTGTTGCCGATGTTGAATTGCGTATGATTAATGGCTCGGACGATATAGTTCTGGCAACTGCGCGCGTCGCGGCTGGTGATGTTATAAAGTGCAATATCAGTGATTTCCCAAAATCTGGATATACAACAAATGCTGGCGACATTATATTCCCTGCGGATCGCGAACCGACCATGGACGAAGTAATCGCCGTGATGAATAAAGAACAAAAGCAGAATGCAGGAATAAAAATTGCGGCTGCGGCATTAATTGGCGGTTTGGGTGGAAATTTTGTTGGTCAGAATGATCCGGGCAAGGGTGGCTCATTGGGAACCAGCAGCGATAAAATGACCAAAACTGTAATTGGCGCGGCGACATTGGGCGGTCTGACAGCGTTGTCAACCCAATCGGGCAAGGTCGGCGGCGATGTAATCATGGGCGCAACGGTCAATGCGATTGGCGGCGGACTGATTGGAAATATATCTGGTGTTGGCGATGCAGTCTTGCTTACGCGCAAGTGCGAAGGAACCGATTGCCTTTATGGATATGTGGCAAAACATACGGAATTGGATAAAGACAAGGCGGCGGGATTTTTGGGCACTATGGATAGCAAAGTAAGGTGCAATGTTTCAGGCAGCGAGTTTGATTCATGCGGCCCGGTTCGTTTTGAATATTGGTCCATAAATGGAATTGGCGACCAAGATAAAAAACCACAAGATAATCAAAAAAATCTGTTGTCAAATACAACCCTTACTAAATATTGTTTAACTGGTTCCCAGATGAAGCCGGCAACTTTGGGATGTGATGGCGCAGAAATATTCTATAAAATGGACACAGCACAACAATCGGGCAATCCCCAGGCTGCCGTGATAGTTGGTTGGGATACGACATTAAAAACAAATAACGATTTCAAACAATGGCGTAAAAATGCGAAGAATCCGGATATCAGATTCCGTTATAACGATGGAACAATCGGTCAGCCCGCGAAAGAATTTACAATAAAAGATTTTGTTGCATTTAATCAGGATGCAACAGATGGCGCAATTATCGATTTGAATAACGCGGCGCGAACAAAAGCAACCGCGACAGGCGCTGGAATTGGTGCGGGTCTGGGCGGATTCACCGCATACCAGGGTGCGACAACCGATGTGGAAAATCGTTGGGTAGCCGAAGTCCAAGCATACAAAGATTCTCTGACAAAAATATATTGCGCAACGGGCAAACGTTATCTGTCGCAATATAATGAAGTTGCAATAATCCCCACAATAAGTGAATAAGGTTTATATCCAAAAACAAAATGACTCATTCGGGTCATTTAATTTTTGGCTTGCCAGTCATAGGATGGTGGATGATAGAGGACTCGAACCTCCGACCTCTTCGATGTGAACGAAGCGCTCTAACCAACTGAGCTAATCATCCAAAGTCCGCGAATGATATCATATACTTGTGCTATTTCAACTTGATTTTGGATGTTTTGACTATCTGCCTTGGCGTGAATACCCCCGGGCAATTCGTCCCAAACCAGCATTCGTTCTACGGTCAGCAATATTTTTTGTATTACTATTATTGTTATTATTATCTGTATCTTCAGAATTTCTGCTATTTTTATAAGCATTAATAATAGCAAGTGCATTATGCCAATCTGCTTGTTCTTCGGAGGTTAACGAATCTATCGGGTCTTTGCCCGATATTTTTTTCAAATTGTTTATGGTGTCAATCGCACATTGGTATTCGTTTAGTTCAAACATATTTGCCCCCTTTATTTTGCAATAATGAAAATCTTTGCCTTGTCCGCGGCGGCAACAACGTTTTCGCGGTCAATAACGAAACATGTTCCGGCATTAACCACAATGCCGCGTAATCCAGCCGCCACAACATCACGCACAGTATCAACACCGATGGCCGGAATGTCAATGCGTAAATCTTGTTTGGGCTTTGTCATTTTTGCAAATACACCACTACCCTTGCGCCCGCGTCGAATGGCAATCACGCGCTTTAGCATTTCTGCGGTGCCTTCGGCGGCTTCGACCGCCAGAACTTGTTTATCTACGACCACGCTCATACCTATATCCTCGGTGCCCAGTGTGCGTGAAACCTGGACTGCGCGCTCTGCCATTTTCATTTCATCACTGGATGGTTTTGTGCGCGTTTGGATGCCTGGGGCAAATGTAAGCTCTGGACATAAATCCTGGGCAGCAAGAATCTTAAAGCCCTTGGATTCAATGCCAGCAATCAGCGCCGATGCCATGGAATCATAGCCCTTTTGATTTTTCAGCACGCGGGCCATAACCGACACAGACCATAAATCCGGACGAATATCGGCCAGATTTGGATGTCCGATTGCGCCGACAAAGCAAAGTTGGGTAATTCCGCGCTTTTTACATTCGCGTGCCGCTGTTCCGCCGCCGCCCAGTCGTATTTCCAGATCCGGCTTTAACGCAGGATCGTAAAATCCGTGCAGCCCGATGACAAACACATCCCATCCATTTGCGCGCAATGCGTCGCGGGTCAGAAAGGGCAGGCGCAATGCGCCACAGAATAAAGCGATTTTTTTATCAGAAATTTTCTTCATGCTTTGATTCTGGTTTATTTTGTGATAAAATTCAAGCATGAAAAACATGAAAAAGATATTTTTATTATTTATTTTGTTATTTGCGGTCGCTGGATGCGCGACTGATTACAGTGATTCGGCATTGCGCAGCGAGATAGAACGTGGACTTTATTGATATATTGATTATGGCAAGAAAATACCCCGCTTTCGCGGGGTTTTTTCCGAATGCCCAAAAGGAAGGAAGGAAAGGAGAAAAATAAGGACATTCTGAACTGGTTGAGCTCTCGGGGTTAGAGGAGAGAGAATGTAGGAGGGAGTCTAACTCCCAAGAGCTCTATAAAACCACCTAGGCAGTTTTACACGACAAATATAATACAAAAATATACTTTGTCAATAGTTTTTTGTCAAAAAAATTAATATTTAATAAAATATAGTAAAAACAACAGATTATAGGGTTTATTTGTCCTATTTTTGGTTTCAAGCAAGAATATTTTTTATAAAATAATACTGCCGCGCTGTTCACGCGGCAGTATTGGATTAAAGTTATACCTTAACGTTGTTTAGAACGTTGTTTAGAATAAAATTCATGATTTCTAATTTTTAATGCTTTTAATTCTGATGTACTTATTCCCTGTTGCTCAGCACTGCCCATGTTTACGTGTGTCTCTGCTTTCCAATAATTATCCAATAATTGTATATCTTGAATTTGGATTTGATTTTGGCTGGTTTCATTTATTTTTGAAATTTCGTTTATTTGGGCCACAATTTCTCCTTCGCGTCCGGCGACTTCAACCTCTCTGAGATATTTTATGATTTCTTGCAACTCTTTCATTTTTTCAATCAGAACGTTTATATCAGCATTTGTCGCAGAAATTTTTTCAAGATTGTTTTGTATAATATTTAAATATTTCTTGAACGGCGCAAATGATTTATCGTGACGATATTTGTTAATATTGGTATCGCGGCTTTGTGTTTTTGCCATTTGGAACATTTCGTCCAAATCACTATTTTGGGTTGGGCAACCTGGTCTTATACCAAAGGAAAAAACCTGATTTGGATGACGCAGAATAATTTTTTCTATGAAATGGTAACTTCTGCAATCATCTGTTATCCAATATGAAAAATCCCCAGCATTGCGGGCATCCAATATAATCAAACCTTTCTTTTTATTTGCCAATTCCAATTCTTCTTTCTTGGCGGTCTCATTCCACATATTTTTCCATTTTGGATTCTGGGGAACAGAATTTATAATATGTAATTCAACGGCGCCTTGGGTAAATTCGGAAAGATCCAAATATCCAGATAGATGGTATAATTCAAGATATACGATCTCTCTTTTATTTATATCGTCCAATGATCCGCATCTATTTTGTATCAGAATTTTTTCAATATTTGATGAAGAGGTTCTAAGCATGATTAATCCTTAATTATTATATTTTCTATTATCCCTCTGGCGTCAATTGTATGACCTTTATATAGAAAGTCAATATTTAATAAAAATGTCAATCCAATCCAAAAAAGAAACGCCCCAAATGGGTCGTTTAATTTTTGGTGGCCTTGGTCGGAATGTATAATTCCCTGCCAAAATTATGCCAATCGCTTTGCTCTTGGTAATTTTGGCGGGCCCCTTTCACTACGCTTCGCTTCGTCCCGAACCTTCGGTTCTCTTCCGCCAATCCAATCCAAAAACAAAACGCCCCAAATGGGGCGTTTAATTTTTGGTGGCCTTGGTCGGAATCGAACCGACACTCCTTGCAGAACTTGATTTTGAGTCAAGCGCGTCTACCAATTCCGCCACAAGGCCAATTTTTTACTTTTTCCCAGCAACTTTTTTAGCCAACCGCGCAGATATATTTGGTTTGTGCGCTGTTTTTTTGACAACGGGTGCTTCTGATATACCCATTTTCTTTTCAATTGCTTTTTTTACTGCAGCCATATCTGCAGACAGGCGCGAAACAGGTTTTGCAATTACATAACCGTCCAAACCACCATGTTTGGTCAGTGTCCGCAAGCCTGCGGTTGAAATACGTAAAGCAAAATCGCGACCCAAAACATCGCTGTGAAAGTTCATTTTCTGCAAATTAGGCAGAAAAGTCCGCTTAGTTCTGCGGTGCGAATGCGACACATTCATCCCGACTTGTGTTTTTTTTCCTGTAACCTGACATACTCTTGGCATGATAAAATCCTTTATTGACTGCGGAGTAATTTATACCAAGCGGGCTTGAAAGTCAAGATAAAATAACTATATTTTTGGCAAAAGGAGTTCAGCATGAATCCAGAAGAATTAAATGAAACGCCAGACCAGGCGATAAAAAAATATACGACGGATTTTACCCAGCTGGCCGCAAACGGCAAATTGGACCCGGTTATCGGACGTGATGAAGAGATTCGCCGCGCGGTCCAGGTATTATCCCGCCGCACAAAAAATAACCCTGTTTTAATCGGAAACGCGGGCGTGGGCAAGACTGCGATAGTCGAAGGCCTGGCGAATCGCATCATTGCCGGCGATGTTCCGGAAAATCTGTTGCGTAAAAAATTATTGTCTTTGGATATTGGGGCACTGATGGCCGGCGCTTCATTCAGGGGTCAATTCGAAGAGCGGTTAAAGGCCGTCTTGAAAGCCGTCAAAGATGCCAATGGCGAAATAATTTTATTTATTGATGAATTACACACGATGGTTGGCGCAGGCAAGGGCGAAGGCAGCATGGATGCCGGAAATTTGATGAAACCCATGTTGGCGCGTGGTGAATTGCACGCAATGGGCGCAACCACTTTGGACGAATACAGACAATATATTGAAAAAGATCCCGCGCTGGCGCGCCGATTCCAACCCATTTTCGTTGATGAACCATCGGTTGATGACACAATTTCAATCTTGCGCGGATTGAAAGAAAAATACGAAGGTCATCACGGCGTTCGTATTTCCGATGCGGCGATTGTTTCAGCTGTGCGTTTGTCCGACCGTTATATTACGGACAGATTTTTGCCGGACAAGGCAATTGATTTAATGGATGAGGCGGCTGCGCGCGTTCGTATAGAAGTTTCCAGTAAACCGGAAAAACTGGACGAAGTTGATAGACGCCTGATGCAATTAAAAATTGAACAGCAAGCATTGAAAAAAGAAAAGGATGCAGATAGTAAAAAGCGTCTGACTGATTTGGAAAAATTAATTTCTGATGTCAGTGCGGAATCTGAATCACTGACCAGCGAATGGCAGTCCGAGCAGAAAAAAATGCGCGGTCTGTCGGATGCCATGGCGGCGCTGGACGCGGCCAAGGCCCAGGTTGCATCTGCAACCCGCGCCGGCGATTTTGAAAAAGCATCAGCATTGCAATACGGAAAAATTCCAGAATTGGAAAAGCAGATAGAGGCAGTGCGCGCAGAAAAAGAATATAAAACTGTTTTGCCCGAACATATTGCCGCAGTCGTCAGTCGCTGGACAGGTGTTCCGTCTGAAAAAATGACCGGGGATGAACAATCGAAATTATTGAATCTGGAAAGCGATTTAAAAAAACGGGTCGTCGGTCAAGATGCTGCAATCAGTTCTGTTGCGCGTGCAATTCGCCGTTCGCGCGCGGGTCTGTCGGATCCGCATCGCCCAGCGGGCAGCTTTATGTTTTTGGGGCCAACGGGTGTTGGTAAAACAGAACTGGTCAAAGCGATTGCAGAACAATTATTTAATGATGAAACCGCAATGACGCGTATTGATATGAGCGAATATATGGAACCGCACAGCGTATCGCGCTTAATCGGCAGTCCCCCGGGATACGTGGGTTACGAACAGGGCGGGGCATTAACGGAATCTATTCGCCGTCGTCCGTATCAGGTTATTTTGTTTGATGAAATTGAAAAGGCGCATCCAGATGTGTTCAATGTATTTTTGCAAATACTGGACGATGGACGATTGACAGATGGTCAGGGTCGCGTTGTGAATTT
>CAZHPG010000025.1:0-7278 GCA_964534055.1 uncultured Muribaculaceae bacterium
CATGGAATCGGTAAAGTCATGCATGATGATCCACAGATTTATCACTGGCATGACAAAGCTTTTGACAAGATAAAAATGGTGCCAGGCCTTGTTTTCACTATAGAGCCGATTTTATGCGAACATTCCAGCAAATGCAAAATCGATGAAGATGGTTGGACAGCCAGAACCACCGATGGCGGACTTTCCGCGCAATGGGAGCACACTATCGGAATCACAGAAGATGGAGCCGTGATTTTCACGGAGCGCGGAGAGTAAAAATTTGCCAAACAACAAACCAGATTTTCGCGCCGGACATCGAAAAAGATTGCGCGACAAATTCTTGGAATCGCCACATCTGACCGATGCCGAGCTGCTGGAATTGCTGCTGACCTATGCCGTTCCACGAATTGATGTAAAACCAATTGTTCGGGAATTGATTGATAAATTTGGCTCGTTCAGCAAAATAATCGCTGCCCCCACCGAAGAACTTACACGTTTGCCAAATATCGGCCCAGGAATTGCCGTATTTATAAAGGCTTTATATGCTGGAACCTTGCGCAATTATGTTTCAGAAATGAAAGATGCACCCGTTTTTCACAAATATGAAATTTTGGAAAATTATTGCAAGATGAATTTGGGCAGCAAAAATATAGAAGAATTTCATGTAATTTATTTAGACAGAAATAACCAACTGATTGTTGATGACGCACATTCCGTTGGAACTGTCGATCATGCGGTTGCATATCCGCGCGAAATTCTGAAACGTGCTTTGGATCTGAATGCCGTGCGAGTAATTTTACTGCATAATCATCCCAGTGGATCGCCTATATTTTCATCGGACGATATTCGAATAACGAAAGCCGTGCAAAGCGTTCTGAAAAATATGGATATTGAACTTCATGACCACTTACTGGTAGCAAACAATCAAATATTTTCAGCAAAAGCGATGAATTTTATTTAGCAGCTGCGATTTTTCAACGCCAATTTCGCCGCACGCACAGACAACTTTAACGCAAAATCACGCAGCAAAATTTCCCCGGGCATACCTGTCGTGCGAAGTTGTTTTTCCAATTCATTTAAACGCACCATCACACCGACGATTTCTGATTCAGGCCAAATACGAACCGCGATATTAAATTTGTCTGCAACCTTCCAAAACAACCGCGGCATCTGTCCGGCAACAACTGCATCCAGTAATTTTTTGAAATGCATATCCAGCATGCGAACCAGCATGTTCGATTCTGTATTATCAAAAAACAATCTGTCCAATGCCTTCATAGTTTGGGTAATATGTCCAGCGGTCAATGAAAACATAAAATCATCCATGTCCGCTGCGCCGGTATCGGGCAAACATTTTTCCACGTCTTCTAGTGAGACAACTTTTTTATCATCAACATAAATTGCGATTTTTTTCAGAAAGCTGCGCGTGATGCCACGATCCGAACCCAAATGCATGGTCATGTAATTCATAGCATCTGGATCAATTCTTTGTATGCCCGCTGCAAATAAATCTTTCTGTATCAACGTCGCCAATGTGCGCGCATCGTCCGTATAGCACGGCAACGCCGCAACTTTGTCACCATTTTCGAAATATGATCGCAAACCACCACCTGCCCGCAAATCAGTTCCTGTGATAATCACGAATGCGCCCAGTCCCGGATGCTCTATCAATTCGGCAATCAACTTGGTATCAGAATCACCAGCGTTCGCAATCAAGACCATTTTATTTCCACCGAACATTGATGGACAGCAAGCCTCGGAAAAAATTGCGTCTTGTTTTTCTTTTAAATCACCGGAATCAACCGCAAAAAGATTGTCTTTTTCAATCTGTAATTTTTCCAACGCGCGATCGCAAAATTCATCAACCTGGCCGGCATCAGGTCCGTAAATCAAGATTCCGCGAACCGCGTTCAATCCATTGCTGAAATCAGACTCTTTCCATTTCACTTTGCCACCGCCGCTGTAACACGAGTTCCAATTTTGTCAGATAACAAGCGCAAAGTATTTTGTGTCGCATTTGTTTGCGAGGCCTGCGCCGCGACAAGGTCGCGCACGAAAGTATATGATTCAGATGCAACCGCGGTTCCCTGGACCAGCACACGACCGCTTGTGTTTTCTTTCAGAATATAACTGGCCGTCATACGAACTTCCTGCCACGTTGCATCACCAGTTTTCTGCAATCCCTTGAAAATTGTATCAGGATTTTTCAGATCTATATTCAACGAATATTTTGCTGTTGCTTCATCGCTTTTGTCGCCCAATCTGGCACGCAACGAGTTACGCAAATCTATTCCGTTTGTTCCGGAAATCGGGGCAACCCAAATGTCGCCGGTTTTTTCCGACAGCCCATCCGAATACATTGGCGAGAAACCGCAAGAGCCAATGCAGAGCATAAGGCACAAGGCACAAGTAATAGATAATAAATTTTTTAATTTCATTTTTTTTCCTTATTCTTTAATTTGCGGGCACATCGAGCCATCTATGCCCTGTGCCTTATGCCCTATGCCTTTATAACAAAGTTTATCATTTTCCCGGGAACGAAAATTGTTTTTATTATTTCACCCGTTAAAAATTTGTCCGCAATAATTTTTGCAGCGTCTGAAATTTCATTTTCGGTTGCGGCAATGGGAACCTGTAATGCTCCACGATGCTTACCATTTACTGACACAGAAATGTTTTGTAATGTACGTGCCAGTTTGGATTCATCGGCAACCGGCCAAGAATGAAACACCAGCATTTCTTTATTCCCCAATTTTTCCCACATTTCTTCAGACAAGTGCGGCGCAAATGGGTTCAAGCATTGCAACAACGCCGCATAACATGCGCGCGGCATTTCACCAACGAACTGGTTGATATATTCCATCATCGCCGAAATCGCAGTATTAAACTGCATATTTTCGATACGCTCGGCTACATCTTTGACCAATTGATTCAATAAACGTTCTTGTTCGGTGTCTGGTTTAATATCTGAAATCGGCATATTTTCAACGCGTTTCAAAAATCTTTCAACCCCACGCAAAGTATCTTCGGACCAGTTAATGTTTTGATCCCATGGCCCCAAAAACAAAATAGTCATGCGACAAACATCTGCACCAGAACGCGAGACAACTTCCGAGCTGGGGATATAATTGCCCAAAGATTTTGACATCTTACGTCCATCAGAACCCATCATCAAACCACTGGTAGTGCGTTTTTTATAAGGCTCTGGATTTGGAACTAATCCCAAATCAAACAATACCTTGTACCAAAATCTTGAGTATAACAAATGACGCGTGTTATGTTCATTGCCACCATTGTAATGATTTACTGGCATCCAATTTTTCATATGCTGCTGCGAGCAAAATTCATTTTCATTCTTGGAATCTAAATAACGCAAGAAATACCATGAAGACCCGGCCCATCCAGGCATAGTATCGGTTTCACGCGTTGCGTGTCCGCCACATTTCGGACAAGTAGTATTTACCCAATCGGTTGCCCGCGCCAGTGGTGATTCTCCATCATCTGTCGGAGTAAAATCAGTCATATGTGGTTGTATCAACGGCAGCTGATTATCAGGCACAGGCACCCAACCGCACTTTTCACAATAAACCATTGGTATCGGTTCACCCCAATACATTTGACGCGAAAATGCCCAATCTTTTAATTTATATTGTGTTGCGGCGCGCGCGAATCCATTGCCATGTTCCAGCGCAACCCTTATCGCATCTTCTTTATTTAATCCATTAAGATACTCGCTGTTGATGTGAGCGCCGTCCCCTTCCTGGGCCTGCCCTGAGACATCCCCATTATCCAAAACTGGAATTATCTGTAATCCGAATTTTTTCGCAAAGTCCCAATCGCGCTGATCATGTGCAGGCACTGCCATAATTGCCCCAAATCCATAATCCGCCAAGACATAGTCCGCCACAAAAATCGGTATCTGTTTCCCGTTATACGGATTGACCGCATAAACACCTTTTAACTCTACCCCGGTTTTTTCTTTGCCCGCATCTGTGCGTTCAAATTCATCTTTTGCCTTGGCCGCCGCAATATATGCCCGAACCTGCTGTGCATTTTCAATTTTGCCTTCACTAATCCATTTCTCAACCAAATTATGTTCTGGTGCAATCACGCAAAAGGTCACCCCAAAGATTGTATCTACGCGTGTCGTATAAACGGTCATCTTGTCATCGCCAACCGCAAAATCAACCTGTGCGCCGTAACTGCGACCAATCCAATTTATTTGCTGTTTTTTTATATGTTCTGGATAATCAACCAAAGATAAATCATCAATCAATCTGTCTGCATATTTTGACATTGCCAGATTCCATTGATTCTTCATTTTCTTTTCAACTGGACCATGACAACGTTCGCATTTCCCGTCTTCCAGTTCTTCGTTTGTCAGACCAGTTTTGCAATGAGGGCACCAGTTAATCGGCATTTCAGATTTATATGCCAATCCAACATTAAAAAATCTGATAAATTGCCATTGAGTCCATTTGATAAACTCAGCATCCGATGTAGCCAAAACAGAATCTGGATTAAAAGACAATCCCATAACGGCAATATCCGATTCAAACTTTTTAATTAACTCTGCTACAGAATCCCTTGGGTGCTTACCAACCTTAGTTGCGTAGTGCTCTGCCGCAATTCCCATAGAGTCATAACCAATCGGATACAAAACATCAAAACCACGCATGCGCCGAAAACGCGCCATCACATCCATTCCTGTATAAGGCAACATATGCCCGACATGAAGTCCGGCCCCAGAAGGAAATGGAAATTCAATCAAATTATAAAATCGCGGCTTTTCACCATTATTTTTCGGCGTCCAACATTTGGCATCGCGCCATTTCTTTTGCCATTTTTCTTCACGGATTTTGATATTTTCGTTCTGCATTTTATTACCTTTACCGCCAAATTATACACAAAAAACAAACCCGCGCAAGCGCGGATTTGTTTTGTCCAATATAAGTTTATTTTTGTTTGTTTTAGAACGCAACGTTGACGCGAACGCCGGCTTCGGCCTTTACATCGGTTCCGTTCTGAGACATTACATTTGCATCATCAAATACATATTCTGCATAAAGTGTCCCTTGGACATTTTCGGTCAGCATATGGGAAACGCTGGCAGAGATTGCATATTCATCCCAACCATCATTCATGTCATACATGCTGGTGGCCAATGCCTTTGCAACCGCTGTGGATATTGCGTTATCTTGCGCTGTATAAACGCTTTTGATACCGTTGTCGCCACGATGACGATATGTGAATCCACCACCAAATGACCAGTCATCATTCATTTCGTAAAATGCTTTCAGTCCGGTATTCCATTCCAATGTGGATTTCAGATTAACAGCCAGTTCATCAGTCAAGCTAGCCAAACCAACTAATTGGCATGCCGCAGCATTGCCCAGTCCCCCATTACATGCAGTAACCGCGCCGCCCAAATTGCCGAATAATGCGTTGATTTTAGCCAATGCTTGCGCTTGTGCAGGGGTTGTATCAATTTTGTTGTTATGGTTTCCAAAAGTCTGTTCAAATTCAAAGAATCCCATAAGGGTGAATTTGTCCCAAGTTTTACCAACTTTGGTTCCTGCATAGACTCCCCAACGGCCATTTGTATAATTGTCATACTTAAAGCCCTTGGTCAAATCATATGAACCCTTCATCGGCATAACTCCGCCCAGATGCAAGTCCGAGTATAAATCCCAAACTATACCATCTGTCATATTGCCATCCAATATGCGATAGTTCAAACCAACGCGACCATTATGTAAACCAGCGCGATTGATATCGTTGTCCTGGGTCCAGCCCAATCCAGCAATAGCAGACAATCTGTCAGTTATACCATATCCCATATCTTCGGTCAGACGATATATTGGCCATTCAGAATGACCCATGCGTCCGTTTTTATGGTGAGCCGTTGAATTATCGGCCTGCTTGAACATAACACCAGCACCCGTTTTCGAGAAGTATTCTCCGGTTTTGGGTATGTACAATGGATTTTCCAAATTAGCGGCAAACGCTGGTGCTGCAAATACAGCGGCGATTACAGCCAAGCTTAGACTTTTTTTCATTTGTGTTTCCTTTGGTTATAACCGACCCCCATTATTGGCAAGATCGGCGTTCGAATCCCTACCGCCCATCATTGGCAACAGTAAGTTTTTTGATACGAACATAGTGAATGTTTGCAAACATTAGGATGAAAGTCAAAGAGAAATAATATCGTTTGACAAATGGATACTGATAAGGCATAGGGAAAAAGATTTATTAAACTTGAACTTTGCAATGCAATTATATAGAATTAAATCATCAAGCAAAGGATTTGAACATGCTGCCTAAAACAATTGCCGCTCTTGGGGATAGTATCACTCAGGGATATATTGATAATATGGGGATTGGGTGGTTTGGTAGATTATCAATAAAAGCGTCTGAAAAACAAGTTCTTGGATTTCATAATATATCTATGGCTGGGGATAGAATTTGTGATGCTTGGCACCGATTTTCTTCTCAATTTGCTACTATGGAAATTAATACTATCATCATATCAATTGGCTGTAACGATGTTGCGCGCAGAGGATTCATCGATGCCCAATTAGATATATCCAAAGAACTCCGAGCGCTATATTGGGATTGGTTATTAATTGATGCAAAATTAAATATTGAAAATGTTGTTGTATTAGACATTCTGCCTGTTCATCAAGGAATTGCAGGAGAAAAGGATATTTATGTATTAAATAAAGACATTGAAGAATACAACAAACAGATTGAAAATATCTGTTTTGAAAAAAATATTCATTTTATAAAACGCTATGACAAATGGTTAAAACGCGATTTATCAAAATACTATGCCGACAATTTACATCCAAATGGTGCGGGGCATCAATTGATTGCTGACGAAGTTTTTGAAGAACTGAAAAAACTCGGAATTCTAGAATAAAAATTTATGAACAAGTCCGAAATTATTGAAAAAGTTTATACATTTGTTGCGCTGCACAAATCTGGCGCATTGGGTGGCGAAATTATGCCCGAAGATGAAAATCCTGGGCTGGATAAATCTTCGGCGGAAAATTATATTTATTTTACTTTGCCGATGGCTTTGAACTATCAACGTAATTCATACAAACTTTGGCTGGCGGCAAATCAATCTTTTCTTGATCCCAAAACCGCCGATATTTTTAATCCCACGATTACGGCAGCAATGACTGACGATATCTTAAAATCCAAATTATTAAAGTATAAGATTGCACTGCAACCAAACAAACATATTCAGATTTGGAAAACGATATCAAATACCATTGCTCGTGATTTTGGTGG
>CAZHPG010000026.1:0-7152 GCA_964534055.1 uncultured Muribaculaceae bacterium
TGCCATATAAAGATTTTTTCTGTGTTCTGGCATAAACCCAAGTTCGCCATTTTCCGCAACTTCCAGTGCACGAACAGACAACTATTTCGCATCAACAAACCATTCGTCACGAACCATGTATTCAATAACACAATTTCCACGTTCGGAATATGGGGTTGGAATTGTTTTATCTTCTGCTTTTACAAACAATCCTGCTGTTTCTATATCTGCCATTATTTGTTTGCGTGCTTCAAATCTGTCCAGACCTTGATACTTTTTTGGAACCTGAGCCACGGATGCCATTTTTGCATCAGGCGTTAAAATACATAACGGCTCAAGATTATGGCGTTGCCCAACAGCCCAGTCGTCTTGATCATGCGCAGGTGTAATTTTTACAGCGCCCGTTCCCTTGTCAGGGTCGGCATGCTCGTCTGCGATAACCGGAATTTCAATATCAGTCAATGGAATGATTGCTGTTTGACCAATCAAATGTTTTAATTTTTGATTTTCTGGATGAATCGCAATTGCTTTATCACCAAACAAAGTTTCCGGTCTGGTTGTTGCAACCTGTATCGCATCACCATTTTTCAATGGATAATTAAAATAATAAAATTTGCCTTTTTCTTCACGCGTTTCTATTTCCAAATCCGAAATTGTTGTTTGTTGTTTTGGGCACCAATTAACCAAACGACGCGCTTTATAAATTAAACCTTCGTTATACATCTGAACGAAAAGTTTTATAACTGCACGCGATAATCCATCGTCCATTGTAAAGCGGGACCGCGCCCAAGCAGGCGTAACACCCAAAACATGTAATTGATTGACTATCTGTCCGCCTTTTTCGTCTTTCCATTTGTGGGCATATGCCAGCAATTCTTGTTTCGTCAGATTTTTGGGGTTTATGCCATTTTTAGAAAGTTCGCGTTCTACTAATAATTGCGTAGCAATTGATGCATGATCAGTTCCCGGCTGCCATAGAACATCGAAACCATCCATTCGCTTATACCGGCATATTATATCCGTTAAAACATTATCCAGCGCATGCCCCGTATGCAAACTGCCCGTTATATTGGGTGGTGGCATCATCATGCAAAAAGCAGGCTTTTTACTATCTACATCATTTTCCCAAAAATTATTTTCATCCCAAAATTTTTGAATACGTGTTTCTATTTCACGTGGGGCAATGTTTTTACCCAGTTCAATATTCATCTTGTTTCCTTTTTCGCCTGAATTCTACAATTAAAAATGCTGCGTTTCAAGCGCAGCATCGCGGAACACGCAAATTGCGCATTCCGCTATTTAACGACCACTACTTCCCATTTGCTGGTGTCTAATTTTTGCACATCTTTTGGCAAATCCGACTTTTTCATAACGTTCCAGGTCTGGGTCCGTCCGAATGGTCCAATTTTTCCACGAACTTGCAATTTGGACGCATCTTTTTCATCCAACCAGATAACTGATGAATAAACACTGCCCTTTTTGGGATCCATGATTTTTCCACCTGTATATTTGGAATCTTCTGCGTTCCAATCCATATTCCAAATAATATCCAAGCCGGCCATCTTTGGCGCGCCTTTGACCTTATCCGCAACGCGAACAGGATTATTCAAGGTTTCTGATATTTTGCCAGTTTCTAAATTATACAGCGCGATAATTCTGCCGCATAATTTGGTTTCGTTTGCGTTTTTGCATTCATACAAAGCAACTATTGATTTTGGTTTGTTTATTTCATCATCAACAGTTTGATAAAAACCAGTAAGAGGCAAAGCGTTTGCCGCATTCACACAGAACACGCCGCAAACAACACCCAGCATAGATTTTATTTTCATTTTTATTCCTTTTGGATTTTTATATCGGACATAGGAAAATATACAAAATAAAAAACCAAAAATCAAAAAATTATTTTACTTTGTCTTTTCTGCTTGCGCTGGATCTATTATTGCTATTCTTAACATTTAAAATATTCCACATAGCACCAAAGAAACTTTGTTTGTGTTTTGGTTTATTTTTATAATATTTATCTATTAAATTTTGTTTTTCTTTGCGAATATTTTTTAACCATTTTTGAAATTCATATATATCCATACCATCTGGTACATTTATTTCTATTTCTGTTGTGCACTCGGGTTCTGGCAACAATCTAAATTTTACCTTGCTACCCTTTACGGCCCTGTAAAGAGCAGAACTATTATCATTCCAAGAATTGGTAAAATTATGAAAATCCACATTGTTACTCATGTTTTGAATTGTATATTCGCCCTCTTTTGTTACTATAGGCTTGGTCCACAATGGTTCTGGAATTACCTGTTTATCTTCAAGTGAAAAACTTATTTCAGAATCATTTATACGGAAAACGTTACCAGTAGCCGTTCCTTTGGTTTTGCTATGCACTATCAAATATTTGCTCATAATCATCTCCTGTTTTAGCTTGTTTATTAGTTTACTGAATTATATACTAAACTTTGATTATTTGTCAATGATTATTTGCGGGTTAAATCGCCCGCACAACCCGACAAAACACAACTCCATAGACCGCAGTTGCACCATTGCGCTTTAATACGCGGCGTAATTCGGCAAAGGTTGCGCCGGTCGTCATAACATCATCAACCAGCAATATAGATTTGCCGCGTATATTTTCTGGGTGAACAACACTGAAAACACCGTGAATATTTTCCGCACGCTGCTTTGCATTTTTATGTCCCATATCCGGTCTGTATTTTCGATTAACGGAATCAACATCCATTTTAACGGCGAAATGTTTCGCAATCGGGCGCGCCAATAATGTCGCCTGGTTATATCCACGTTTAAACAAGCGCCGATTTGCCAATGGCACAGGCATAACAACATCCACAGATTTATCCATTTCCTGCAATGCCATAATCATTGCGCGACTCATAATTTTTTGATACCGAATTTGCCCCGCATGTTTAAATGGCAACATTATATTTCTGGAAAATTCATCATAAACACATGCGCTGCGCATCCAATCCAGTTCATTTTCGCCCGCTGCGCAAACCGGACACATTGGTTTTGCGCCCAGATCCAAGTTCGCAGGAAAAGGGTATCCGCATACGCAGCATTTGGGATCAGAAATCCAATTGAATTTTTTCCAACAATCGTGGCAAAGGGTTCCATGCTGGGCAACTGGGGAATTGCAAATCGGACATGATGGTGGAAATAAAAAATCAAGAACAGATGAAAATGTGCGCGCAAAAATTTGCATTTCTATTCGGGCGTTCCCGTCGCCGCATCCAGCCATTGTCCATCAACGTCCAATATAAATTTTCCATCTTTTGATTTCATGTGCGGCGCAGACACTTCATCTATTGGTGCGACCCAATAAACAGAACCGTTACGCGCATTCAGTGCATAAAGATTTTCATCTGCGCCAACTGCGAATGCCAAATCACCAGCAATTAAAAACGGTGCTGCCACAGCAATATCCGCGCACCACTTTTTATCCCCGCTTTCAATATTTATCTGACAGAAAGCACGACCCATTCCGCCCGCAAATAATCGATCTTCATCAATCACAACTGGCGCAACAATATCTAAAACCGAGCCGCCGCCCAACATATCCAAATCCTTGAAAATGTCGGCAATCCAAACGACTTGGCGATTTTTTGGGTTTATTTTAACCAGTTCCCCGGTCGTAAGTCCTGCATACACGAAATTTTTATAAAATACTGGCGCGCGCGGCACTGATACTTTTCCATTTGTTGGAAATCCCGCAAAGATTTTTCTTTTTTCGCCATCAGGTAAAATTTGAAAAACTTCATTATTCAGATTTTGCTGATAATCCGTCTGCGGTTGGGAAATTTTGATTCGCGCAAAACCATCGGATAAAACATTTTCGGGAATTGCGCCCAGACGCTTTGCGGTTGTCGGCGCATCAAATACCGGTGTCCGCACACCCGGAAGAATCGGATCAGGTTTTGAACATGCACTTAAAAGTGCACAAGGCACAAGGCATAGGGCATAGATAAAAAATAATTTTAATTTCACGGACTTACTTCTTTGGTTTAATCTTTGATAATCTATTACTTATAACTTATGCCTTATGCTCTAGCGAAGCATTTGGGCCATCGCAGAAATACTGGCCGGCGAATTCTTGTCATCAATTATTTTTTTCAACCATTTGTCCGCTGACGCAGCATCACCAGATTCCAGATATTTGCCGGCAACCAGCAGCATGCCAGTGTAATAAAACGGCGAACGATCAGTCAAAACAGGTGATAAAAACTTTTCCATTTGGGTGCCATTCATTTCGCCACCCTGAATAACTGACAATCTTATACGCGCTAAATCACGAAAGTCGCGCGTTTCGCCATCTGTTGCCAACGCCTTTAATTTATCCGTACCTTTGCCAGAACGCAAATCTATCATTGCCGATTCCCACAAAGCCAAATCCGCCATACCACCACTGGATTTTGCTGCCGCACGCGCAAATGCTTCTTGGGTCTTTTCAAAATCACCCTTGGCGCCTGAATTCAATGCAGATTCGAAAAGACGGGCGCCGGCATCACGTGCAACATTTCGCTGATGCATATATAATTGCGTCCCGACAGCAATAATAACTATCAAAATTGCGCCTGCGATAACCAACCGCATATGCTTTTTTACAAAGCTGTACAGCTTTTCTGCATGAACCTCTTCGCTGATTTCGCGATAAAGTGCGTCTTCGGCATGATCTTCCTGTGTTTTCTTTGCGGGTTTTGTGTTTTTAATCCGCGACAACATATTCACCATTTTTTGTCCTTTGTGTTTTAGAAAATCATAGTAATTTTATCCATCCCCTGCAAGTTGATTTTCATCGATGTCTGACCTATAATACCTTTATGTCCGAAACACTACCCGTAATCAAGACCACAAACCTGCCCGCCATCTCTGATGACTATTCTTTGGCGCGCTATATCGATTATATCAAGAAATACCCGATACTTACCGCATCCCAGGAATACGAATATGCAAACGCATGGGTCGGCGCACATGATGCGGACGCGGCAGAAAAGTTGATAACATCGCATTTGCGTCTGGTCGTGGCCGTGGCTTATGAGCTTAAAAATTATGGCATCCCTGTTTCCGAACTTATCGCGTCTGGTAATTTGGGTTTAATGCAGGCCCTGCAAAAATTTGATCCAGAAAAGGGCTTTCGGTTTTCCACTTACGCTATGTTTTGGGTCAAGGCAGAAATGTATGATTTAATCCTGTTCAATTGGTCAATGGTGAAAATCGGCACATCGGCAAGTCAAAAACGTGTGTTTTTTAACTTGGCGCGGGCCAAACGGGCACTGGGAATTATGAACAGCAATATTTCGCCGGACGAGGCAAAGCAGATTGCTGAATATCTAGACGTTGGCGAAAATGATGTAGCGCGCATGGCGCAAAGAATTGGCGCACGTGATATTTCATTGAACGCACCATCGCGGGCCGATTCGGATTCGTCCGACATTCTTTCTAATCTGGAAGATGGAACCGAATCTATCGAAGATCGCCTGTCTGCATTCCAGACACGAAAAACCGGCATGGCACTTTTGAAAAAACATTTGTCAGATTTACCAGAAAGGGATCGCGCAATCCTGATTGCACGCAGACTTACCCAGCCGGCAAAAACGCTAGAGCAACTGGCAAACGAATACGGAATCTCGCGCGAGCGCGTCCGGCAAATAGAAGAACGCGCTTTTGCAAAATTGCAGACCGCCATCTTGCAAGAGCATAAGGCATAAGTTATATGGCATAGATGACATAAAAAAGAGAACAAAAATGAATGTAAAAATCAAAAATCTATTATCTATGCCTTGTGCCTTGTGCCTTATGCTCTGCTCTGGCAGAGCCATTGCATTAGAAAACAATTATGGCAATTGGAATTTCAAGTTATCGGGCTATGGCACGGCCGGCGGAATACAAACAAATGATGATTCTGGGACTATGAATGATTGGCAAGTGCGCGCCCAAGGCAGCTATCGCAAATCAAACAACTGGTTATTTGGCGCGGCCATTTCACACAGCGCTTGGAATCTGGATCGTGAAAATCCTTTTATGGATGCGTTTACATACGCTGAATCACCTTGGGGGCGTGCAGAACTGGGCTGGACAGACAGCATAGCGTCAAAGTTGGGATTGGGGCTGCCTGATGTGGGTGGGCTTCGAATAACGCATGATCCGATTGTTTATGAATTTAACAATCCATCACCAATGATTTCGCAAACAACAATTTCTGGCACTCCTGCCGCATTCAGGGCAAATATAGTAAGCGTTCCTGGACCTATTCAATTTGGCGCATCGTTTGCACCAAAGAATCACCATTTTGACAGCGCAACTGATTTCGGACTTAAATACAAACAATCTGGCGGCAAAACAAAACTGGCATTATCGCTGGGCGCATCATTCATAGATAATCCTGATAATTTGATTGGTGAAATTTATGCACCACGCGCAAACGCCGATTGGCGGACCCAGATTTCCGCCGGAATGAATTTACAATACAACAGCTGGGTTTGGGGTGTTTCGGCAAAGACCGTATATGATCGGAATCCAATTGGCGCACTTTCTGACGGATTTGCATTTGGCACTGGGGTCAGTTATGACTTTCTGAAATGGTCAGCGTCAGCGTCTTATATGCTGTCTCAAATTGGTGTTTTCCATAATGGAGAAAACTATTTTGCTAATACTGGAATTGTATCGCTAAGATATAAAATCGATCAATTTTGGAATGTTTGGGCCAGTGGTGGAATTGTTTCGGCAGTGGAAACTTCGCCATTTGTTTCGGCCGGTTTGATGTTAAAGTTCTGATTAAAAAATCCCGCAAAGCGGGATTTTTTTAAACTAAACATTTCAGCGCTGCGCCGGTATTTTTCAACATAAACCAACCCAGTCTATAATCAGTTGCATAAATTGTTATTGCAAATATTGCGAACGCGCTGATAACCATTATAACCTTTACTTTGTTACCTTTCATGCAATACACACCAATGTTATAAAGCAGGAATAAAACATACGCATCCACCAATATGCTGACAATCCAAAGTGTCGTGCAATTCCACGCCAGCGTATTCAATATCAAAATCACGGGATAAATAAAGAATACCGATGCCAATCCCTTGACCGCGATTTCCCAATCACGCTCGCCCCCGGTTATTTCGGAAACCATCATCATCATTCCCGCCAACAGGA